>JAILNZ010000022.1 GCA_024691135.1 Clostridiales bacterium | reverse complement strand
TCACACGTTATCTGTCCACACACGGCGACGGGGTAATGATGTATCGCTATAACAATTATTTGTGAGACGGCGAACTTGTCCTTCGAATGGACAAGAGCCATAAGGAGTATGTAAACCTTTTCGACTCGACGCTCGAGTGGTACGAAGAGTGGAAACGTGATCAGGTAAGTGATGATCCTGTCGCATATGCGGAATGGAAGTTCACCTATCCGCATCCTATTAACAGGAAAAAGAAGTGATAACAAAAAGAGCTACCCGATCCTATATGAATCAGATAGCTCTATTTATATGCATTTCAGAAAATCCATGTTCCGGCAAAACTGTTGCCAAAACGTTGCCACAGACTATGCTAAACAGCCTAACAGCCCAGTAATTTCAAGGGCTCCCAGAGGGGCGGATATTATTCGTACTCAACCGTTGCCGGCGGCTTCGGAGTATAGTCGAAGAGCACTCTGTTGATGCCCGGAACTTCCGATATGATCCTTTGTACAAGGTGATCGATAAGCTCGTCAGAAAGATGCTCGACCGTAACTTCCATAACATCGGTCGTGTTGATGGCACGGATGATGCAAGGCCAGTCGAATGTTCTCTTGCCGTTCTTTACGCCCGTGGACTTGAATTCCGGAACGACCGTAAAATACTGCCAGACTTTGCCGGCAAGTCCGTTCTTCTCGAATTCTTCTCTGAGGATCGCGTCTGATTCGCGGACTGCTTCCAGACGGTCTCTCGTTATGGCACCCGGACAGCGGACACCGAGTCCCGGACCTGGGAAAGGCTGACGGAATACCATGTTATCAGGAAGACCCAATTCCTTACCGACTACGCGGACCTCGTCCTTAAAGAGGATACGCACAGGTTCAACGAGCTCGAACTTCATGTCTTCAGGAAGTCCGCCTGCGTTGTGGTGAGCCTTGATCCCTGCTTCACTCTCGAGGATGTCAGGCCAGATCGTTCCCTGCGCCAGGAAATCGATACCGTCGAGCTTTCTTGCTTCCTCGGCAAATACTTCGATGAATTCTCCGCCGATGATCTTACGCTTTGTCTCAGGATCGGTAACACCTTCGAGCTTATCGAGGAACCTGTCTGTTGCGTCAACATAAACGAGATTGGCACCGAGCTCTTTGCCGAAAACATTGATGACCTGCTCAGGTTCTCCTTTTCGAAGAAGACCGTGATTTACGTGAACACAGGTAAGCTGCTTGCCGACTGCCTTGATGAGCATGGCTGCTACTACAGATGAATCGACTCCGCCTGACAATGCAAGAAGCACCTTCTTGTCGCCTATCTGAGCGCGGAGTGCCGCAAGCTGCTCATCGATAAAAGCTCTGGCCAGCTCGGGCGTGGTAATACGTTCCATGGATTCAGGACGTACGTCTGCCATATTATTTGTCCTCCTTGGGAATTTGTATGAGACCATTATAGCCTTTTGCCTCTTCTTCGAAAAGGTGTTATCATCTCCCCATGAAGCATTCTTACACACATACCGTAAACTATTATGAGACAGACAAGATGGGCATCACCCATCACTCGAATTATGTCCGCTTTATGGAGGAGGCCAGGGTCGATTTCCTGTCTTCGATAGGCTGGCCTTATGACCGTCTCGAAAAGGAGGGGATAATATCCCCCGTTATCGCAGTCGAATGCAGGTTCAAGTCGCCTTCGACCTTCGCCGATAAGCTCGAGATAGAAGTCGGCGTCTCGGAATTCAAGGGCGTAAAGCTTAAGATCGAATATATCATGAGATGCGGGAACAAGGTCGTCTGCGAAGCCAAGTCGGAACACTGCTTCGTCAATTCCCGGGGAATGCCCATAAGGCTTCAGAAAGAATATCCGGATTTTTATTCATCGTTAATGGAAGTAGCGGAATCCTGATCTTCGTCATGCTTCGGCATATGCCTGAACTCATGCCACAGGAACAGAAGTGACATGATGACGGTGATCGCGTCCGTTACAGGCTGCGCATACATGATGCCGTCAAGTCCCATAACTGCCGGAAGCCAGATCATGAGAGGGATAAGGAGTACCACCTGCTTCGAGAAAGACAGTATCGTACCCTTGAGCGCTTTGCCGATCGCAGGGAAAAACGTTGCCGAGCAGATCTGTATCCCGTTGACACAGTTGAAGAACAGGAATACCCTCATGAACCTTACCGCATAGATAAAGTAAAGCTGATCCTCCCGGCTTCCGAATATCATCAGGATCTGCTTCGGGAACACCTCAAAAGCAATCCAGCATACTATCGATATTATCATGGCCGTCGTCATGAAGAGTCTTACCGTCTTTCTTACTCGGCCGTATTTCTTTGCGCCGTAATTATATCCGCAGATCGGCTGCGCGCCGTTTATGAGACCTATTATGAGCGCGATGAAGATAACGTTGATCTTCGTTACGATGCCCGCGACGGCCAGAGGAGTCTCGGCTCCGAAGATCGATCTGCTGCCGTAACTCTTCAGGGAATTATTCATGATGATCTGCACAACGAGCGTACTGAACTGGAATATGAACGAGTTGAAGCCTAGCTTTGTGATCGTCCAGATCCACCCCGGCTTCGGGATAAAATCGCTGAACTTAAACTTGACCGACTTGAACTTCGGAATGTACGCGACCAGTATGATCGCGCCTATTACCTGACCGATGACGGTAGCCCATGCGGCTCCCGCCATTCCCCAGTGGAATACAAATATGAATATGGGATCAAGGATCGTGTTGATGATCGATCCCGTAAGTATCGATGCCATTGACAGGATCGGTGCCCTGTCTGCGCGGACAAGCGGGTTCGCGCCCATGGAGAACAGAAGGAACGGGATACCGAAGGAAGTGATTCCCGCATACTCCTCCGCATAAGGAAGGATGCTGTCCGTCGATCCGAAGAATATGAGCATCGGCTTAAGGAATATCCTTACGACGAGCATGATGATGACGCCGCATATTATTAGAAGTCCGAATGCCGTTCCCGCGATCTTTCTTGCCTTGTCCTCATTCTTCCTCCCGAGCTCGAGAGAAAAGCCCGAAGACGCGCCGAGACCGATCATAAGGCCTAACGCGAGGCATACCGTCGTAAGAGGGAACGAGATCGAAGTCGCCGCATTGCCGAGCTTGCCGACCCCTCTTCCGATGAAGATCTGGTCGACGATATTGTAGAGCGCATTGACCACGTTTGCGACTATAGCAGGTAACGCAAGCGAGAAAAGGAGCTTCCCCAGAGACTTGGTACCGAGCGGATTTTCCGTTATTTCCGACAATGTCATTTCCTCCGAACTGAAAATACACAGATTTGTATTGTTACACAGGGCAGATCAAAAAACAATCACAAACTTATTTATCTTTTGTGCAACAAACCGGACCGGTCCGTGCGTCTATAGAGTACAGGAATAAGGAGACGGGATTTTCTTACAAAGCTTGATCCTCGAACAACCCGCGAATATCGAGCAGAGTATCTATTCTTGCGTAGAGCATGGTCATTAAGTCCTCATCAGGTTCCGTAAGATCCGGAACCATTACGACCTTGCACCCCGCAAGATAGGCGCTCCTGATTCCGTTTGGAGAATCTTCAACGGCAAATGTCCTCTGAGGCATGAGACCCAGTTCCCGGCATGCATAAGAATATATGTCGGGGGCCGGTTTTCCTTTTTCGACCATATCAGCACAGATTATCTTATCGAAAACATCCGTAAGACCGATCTTTTCCAGATATCTTGAAGTCCTCTCGAAGTCATTGGCAGTTGCAAGGGCCGTAAGGACCTTGTTTTCGCGAAGCCAGGATAATATCTCTCTTGCGCCCGGCTTAAGAGGTATCCCCGTTTCTTCAAACATCTCCGCTATGATCTTCTTCCTGTAGGATCTGACCTTCTCATAATCAAAATCCTCGCCGAACCATTCCTTGAACTTCAGCGGCGCAAACGGCCTTCCGAGTGACCGAAGCTTAAGCGGCATCTCGGGTGTGACCTCGTATCCGTAGTGGCGAAGTGCCATCGGCCAGGCCTTCTGATAGTATTTCTCGGTATCCGTGATCGTTCCGTCCAGGTCAAATATCACGGCATCAACGGGTCTTATCATAATGAGTCTCCTTCTTATCGCTTGGTCTATTGTAGCAGAACAATCGACATCTCAACATAAATTAGGATAAAATATTAGAAAAGGTGATAGGGGGGCTATTATGAGTACGATTGAGATCAAGGTGGACAGGCTTATTACTCTCGGCGTCGATGCGATCGTCAATCCCGCGAACGAGAATCTGGTCAAGGGCAGCGGCATCTGCGGCGAGATCTTTGAAGCCGCGGGGCCTTACGAACTTGCCAAGGCCTGCAGGCTCCTGGGCGGATGCGCCTGCGGAAATGCCGTCATGACAAATGCTTTTATGCTCCCTTCGAAGATACTGATCCACGCCGTCGGACCCGTCTGGCACGGCGGTCATCAGAACGAAGCCACGCTCCTTTCAGGTGCGTACAGGAGATCTCTGGAGATCCTTAAAGGAAATAACCTCCACTCGATAGCTTTCCCTCTGATCTCCGCGGGATTATACGGCTATCCTTCCGACAAGGCCTGGAAGGTTGCTTTCACCTCCTGTATCGATTATATGAGCGAGAATCCGGATTACGACTTCAACATTATCTTCGCCGTCTCTGACGAGAGGATGAAGCTCCTTGGCAAGGAGATCCTCATGAATGTCTATGACGAGCACGAATCCGACATCGTCTGCTTCCATAATCCCGACGAGAAGAACGGCTATCTCAGTAACTGGTACTTATGTGATTTTACCGTCGACTATGTCATCTTCTCATCTCTTGAGCAGTACATGATGTATTCCAAGGCATGCCTTTTTGACGACAAAGAGATCGCGGAACAGATATTGTCCACTTCCGACGTTGACACTATTAAGGCTCTCGGAAGGAAGGTCAGAAATTACGACGATACCGTCTGGAACGGCATGCGCCAGATAATAGTCTATAACGGTCTTTATGAGAAATATCAGCAGAATCCCGAACTTTGCGAGAAACTTCTTGCTACCGGTAATAAGCTTCTTGTGGAATGTGCGATCCAGGATCAGATCTGGGCT
This sequence comes from Clostridiales bacterium, assembly GCA_024691135.1. Taxonomy (GTDB): domain Bacteria; phylum Bacillota; class Clostridia; order Saccharofermentanales; family Saccharofermentanaceae; genus Saccharofermentans. The sequence goes on along the minus strand of JAILNZ010000022.1, from coordinate 21,298 downwards.
AACGGCCTTAATATCAACGATGCGAAGAATCAGGATATCCACAGCTGGAAAGGTCAGAACCTCCTGGGCTTTGCCACCATGCTCGTGAGGGACAGGATCCGCAAGGAACAGTCCTCGTCCGTCTGATCAGATATCTCTGTAATAATCTTCGAGGCGCTTTCTGGAGCTTACGTAGAACTTCTCGAGTCTCTTGTCAAAATGCTTGCCCATGCTGTCCATCATGATATTATCGGCCTGTTCAAAACTCATCGATTCCTTATATACTCTCTTACTTACGAGCGCGTCATAGACATCCGCGATAGCCATAATGCGCGCTTCGACAGGTATCCGGTCCCCCTTAAGTCCCTCGGGATATCCTGAACCGTCCATACGTTCATGATGATAATGTGCGACGTTTTCTGCGATCACCTTGAAGGATTCGTCATCCGTGTCCTTCAATATCTCATGGACTATCCTTGCTCCCTCGGCCGCGTGGGCCTTCATCTTGTCAAACTCCTCCGGCGTAAATCTTCCCGGCTTTCTTAATACGGCATCGTCGACCGCTACCTTTCCGAGATCATGCATAGGCGCCGCCTTGATTATGTTCTTGCAGAATTCCTCATCAAATCCGAACGGGTTCTCCTTCATTATCTCGTCCATGAGGATCCTTACGCATTCGCTCGTCCTCCTGATATGTCCGCCCGTCGAGTTGTCACGGCTCTCAACCATGGTCGCCATACTGAGGATGAGGTTGTTATGCATCTCGATTATGTTTTCGGTCTTCTTTTCAACTTCTTCCTCAAGTTCCTCGTTATACTTGTCGAGGAGCTTGATATACTTCTGGTTCTTCGTATCGTCAGTCAGAAACAGCCTGTAGCCGCATCTTCTCTTGAGATCATAAAGATAGCTCGTGTTCACCGCATATATCTTCTCGTCTCCCTGATCATCCTTCTTCACGAAAAGGCTCTGTGTGTTCCTGTTGTCTTCTTCAAAATGCTCTATCCAATGTGATATCGTCTTTATGTTATCGATCTTCTGATCCACTGAAAGTCCCCGAAGTTCCGGGATCATCTCCTTGGCAGTCTCGTTCGCTCCGAGGAAACGCTTCTTTTTATCCACCGTGATAAATCCGGTATCACCTGTCATGACCATTGACTCCACGACCATATCGCTGACCCTGTAAAGGCTCATCCTTCTCGAGATAAGGATATAGACGAACTGCGCGAACACATACGCGATCGGCATTATCTCATACTTTTTGCCCATCAGGTTGAAGCCGAAGAACGCAGCGATGGAGATGATGTCCGGCAGGAACAGAAGATAGAGGATGCTGTTCGGTACCTGCTTTTTTTTCATCAGGCTGTATGTAATGGCCGAAAAACCCACGATAAAGGTTATGAGTGTATAGACATAGAAAAACGTATGGGCGGGACCATACTCCTTGATGATCTCTCTTCCTCCGGGAATAAGATTAAACGTGATCGACTTATAGTAATACGGAAGATAACCTATGCTCAAAACAAAAAGGTAGAGTATCGTGCAGACCGCAAATCCCAGGAGCCTTATGACCCTGTTGACCTTGATCTCGCAGAGACTTAAGATGCTCATCGCGATAAGGATCGGCAGGTAACATCCTCCGAGATAGATGATCTTGGTCGCGACAATAAAAGTCCCGATGTCCGTAGCATTCTCGGAAACTATATATCCCAGATTGACAATAGGAATAAGTGCAAATATCAGCGTAATGTTAACATCAAAATGTTTACGCCATATGGATACATAAAGAGCCGTCAGAAGGACCGACAACCCGAAAAAACAAATATACAAAGAATACATCCCTTAATGCCCCCTGAATAGAAGCTCATCTCATATTCTTCTCGGGATATTATACCTCATATCGCGAACACAAAGAAAGGGGACTTCCCCCCGTCAGCAGTAAAGACTTGCTGCATCAGAAGGGAAGCCCCCGTGTTATCCTGTTATCAATTAAGATCTATGCTTAGCCTGCCAATTCAAAGAAAGCCATCATAAATGCATCTGAATTCTTAACATCGAGAGGATTCTTGATGTTGAAGTATGTCAGGAGCGGCTCACTAACGAATTTTGTTCCGTCATTATTCATGTAGAGCATGCATACGACATCCTTGTCAACGCGGTAGAAACCGACTGCCATCTGAAGATCTCCGATGAGCTGCTTGTACTGGTCGAGCATTGCAGGATCTATCTCACCTGCATCGCCCAGGATCATTCCGAGATACATCTCAAGGTCGATATTGATGATAAGATAACCCATGTCATCTCCGTTGTAGTACTCATCGGAATTAGCGATGGATACGTCAATGCCGCTGTCCTTGAGGCTTACTGCGAGACTGTCAAAAGACTTCTTCGCGATGTCTGCATCCTTATAGTGCTGAACAACAAATGTCTCCGTATACATAGACATGTCATTGGTATATGCCTTCATGTAATCGACAACATACTCGATGGAATCCTTGTTCCAGATATCCTCGTCATCGATCTCCACGCCGGAACCTGTGAGCGAATCGTCAAAGCCATCCCATGATGTCTTGACTGCTTCACCCTCCGCATAGAAGATAACGCCGTCAACGAGCTTGGTATAATCATCGGCATAGGAACTAAGTTCCGAGAGAGGAACTACCTGAGCTCCTGAGATATCCTTGAGCTTGTTCAGAAGATCGTTGTCGTTAACATCATTGATGTCTCTTGACTCAATGGTGCCGGAACCTGTCTCATCCGTTTCCGGAGTAGTCTCGTCAGTCTCGTCAGTGACATCGGTTTCCTTGATCTCGTCTGTTTCCTTTGCAGCTTCGGTCTCGGTCTGCTCTGACTCGGTCTCATCCTCCTCAGTCTCGTCCTCATCTTCCTCTTCTTCGGTCTTCTTGTCATCTCTGTCCTTGCTCTTCTTGCTGGAAGAATCACAAGCAACGATACCGAAGATCATTGCACCGGCGATCAACAAAGCCAGTATCTTCTTCATGTCTTTCATAGTCTGTCTCCTTTTTCCGAAAAATAATATGATCAGATCCTTCTATCAGATCACAAACAAATTTTGCCGGGATCAAGCCCTATTGACTATTATACTTCCAAAATCCGGACTTACCAATCCCTCATACAGCATTTCGCTGTTTTTCCTGTCAAGTATATCATCACCGATACCCAGATATTCGTTAAAACCCGCAAAATACTTGTCCCTTCCGTCGAGAGTTTCATACAATACCACCGTTATTGTCTTTCCATCAAGGTGAGTATAGCCGACCAGCCTGTACTTGTCGGTACAGAAGTCATCGACCGCGTCGCGAAGTTCCTGCGGGACCTCCGATCCGTCATACATAAGATCGAGACTCCTGTTCATCAGATCCTTAAGATCCTTTCCGCCAATGACGAGCACAAAAAATCCTTTATAGCTTTTGCTGTCGAGTTTATACTCCGTATCTTCCAGTTCTTCCGGATCGATCCCCGTTGTTTCTTCTATCCTTTTCGAAAAGGCTTCAAAAGCAGCCAGAGCGTCCTTCTTATCTTCAAATCCGTACATGACTGAAGAGAACGAGTGATACGGGATCCTGTCATCCGCTGCCTTGTCCTCGATCTCAACATATGCCGCGTCCTCTATCTTATACCCCGTCATATCCTCTCCGGAAATGTTCAAAGCCTTGACCACGGGCATCAGAGGAGAGAAGGTCTCAACCCTCTTACTATATGCATCAACGGTATCATCAACATCCGTGACATAAGTGACCGCGCCAGCTTCCAGCTGACTTCTGTGAAGCCTCCCGAAGTCTTTGCTGTCGTACTCGATCGCATCGATCTCCTTAAGCGCATAGTCCCTGTATCTTTGGGGGCTGATCTTCTTTGCGCAGGAAGTCACACCGAATAATACGGATATGATCAGAAGGACCGCCGGGATCCTTTTCATGCCTCTTGCCATCGATATATCCTTTCAGTTCTTGTAGTTGGAATCCTTGAGCGTCTTCTCCAGGTCGCGCCTGAACTTATGCCGCTCCCACTCGTCATTATCCCTTGCCAGGATACAGGCCCTGGCAAATGCTTTTTTCTCCAGGTGTACCCCTATCATCATCCATAACATCAAAAGTGCGCAAAGAAGGAGCGAGACAAAAATGAACGGTATCTTGATAAGCATGAAACTGAATGCAAGATTGCTGTCATTCCCGAAGATATTACTTGGATCAAAAATGAAACATACGATCGCCAGGACCAGGAAAAAGAGCGCCAGAGAAAAGACAACATATCTTTTTGCCTTGCCAAACCTCATAAATCCCGGGATGCCGCGCATCTCCAACTCGATGGCATCGATAAGATCGCCGTCGTTGATTCCTCTGCCCATAATTTCCTCCGTCTGCGATGCTAAAGCGAAGTTTGTCCTTATGTGATTATATCACACCGCCATTTTTTTGCCCGTAAAAAGGAGACCGCCTCGCTTTGAGACGGTCTCCTGAATTAAGCTTTATTATCTTTACTCGAGATGTCCTTTTGCCTTGATGACTTCAATGACACTGTCGACATACTTCTCGCAAAGCTCCTCCGTGTCTGCCTCCACCATTACGCGGATAACAGGCTCCGTTCCGCTCTCGCGGACAAGGATGCGGCCGCTGTCGCCGAGTTCTTCGGAGACCTTGGCTACCGCCTTTTGAACGTCAGGATCGTTCTGCGCGTCCGGCTTACTCTTAACACGGACATTCTTCAGAACCTGCGGATAGAAGACTACAGGAGCAGCCAGTTCGCTCATCGGCTTTTCCTTGGCGAGCATGACTTCCATGAGCTTCAGGGAAGTGAGGATGCCGTCGCCTGTCGTCGCATACTTGGAGAATATGATATGTCCGCTCTGCTCACCGCCGATACGGTTGCCGTTCTCGACCATGTTCTCGTAAACATACTTGTCTCCGACCTTGGTCTTCTCATATTCGATGCCGATCTTGTCGAGGGCCTTATAAAGACCGAAGTTTGACATGACGGTGGTAACGACTTTGTTGTTGATGAGCTTGCCCCTCTCCTTCATGTACTTTCCGTAGATATAGAGGATATGGTCGCCCGTTACGACATTGCCCTTCTCGTCAACTGCAAGACAGCGGTCTGCGTCTCCGTCATATGCGAAGCCGATGTCAAGACCCTTCTCGACGACAAACTTCTGAAGATGCTCGATGTGGGTGCTTCCGCAGTCCGTGTTGATGTTGTATCCGTCAGGCTCGTTGTTGATAACGAATGTTTTCGCGCCGAGGGCATCGAAAACGCCCTTTGCGATGGACCATGCTGCTCCGTTTGCGCAGTCGAGTCCGACCTTCTTGTCCTTGAAGCTGTACTTGGACATGGAAATGAGATAGCCGATGTATCTGTTACGGCCTGCCACGTAATCGACAGTGCGGCCGATGTGCTCACGCTCGGCAAGAGGGATCTCGATCTTGCCGTCGATATAGTCCTCGACCATGAGGATCGTCTCTTCATCCATCTTCTCGCCGTTGCTGTTAAGGAGCTTGATGCCGTTGTCGTAATACGGGTTGTGAGAAGCGGAGATCATGATGCCGCAATCGAAATCGTCAACGCGTGCGATGTAGGATACCGAAGGTGTCGTCGTAACATGCATGATATATGCGTCAGCTCCCGATGCCATGAGGCCCGTACAGAGAGCATACTCAAACATGTAGCTCGAACGTCTGGTGTCCTTTCCGATGACGACCTTGGCTTTCTTGCCCTGCTTCTCGCCATAATACCAGCCGAGGAAGCGGCCGATCTTGATGGCATGCTCATAATTCAAGTTCTTGTTGGCTTCACCTCTGAAGCCGTCTGTTCCGAAATACTTGCCCATTTTGTCTCCTAACTGATCATACTTTCTGAACGATAACGCCGTTGTCCTTGAAGATGCTGTTTTCAGGAACAACGCCTCTTACACAGGAAGTGGGATAGATGTTGCTGTGCCTGCCGACAACAGTGCCGGGATTACAGACGCTGTTGCAGCCCACTTCAACATAGTCACCGAGCATGGCTCCGAATTTCTTGATGCCCGTCTCGATATTCTCCGTTCCGTTATGAACTACTACGAGTTTTTTATCGGATTTTACATTGGAAGTGATCGATCCTGCGCCCATATGTGAATAATAGCCGAGGATGCTGTCGCCAACATAGTTATAATGAGGCGTCTGAACGTGATCGAAAAGGATAACGTTCTTAAGCTCGCATGAGTTCCCTACAACACAGTTCGCACCTACGAGGGCGCTGCCTCTTATGAAAGCACAATGGCGTACTTCCGTCTCGGGTCCTATGATGCATGGAGCACCGAGATAAGCTGAAGGAAATACCGTTGCGGTCTTGTGGACCCATACGTTCTCCGATACTTCCTCATAGTCCTCACCGAGTGTGGGACCAAGCTTTAAAATGAACTCTTTAATACCTTTCAAGGCTTCCCACGGATATGTGAATCCCGAGAGATAATCCTTGGCAAGGGTATGTTCCAGATCATAAAGATCAGTGATCTTATACATGTAATTACCTCAGAGTCTTTCTTTCTTCTCTATGTCGAGGAAATACTTATAGGTGTCTACCATAAGCTCTCCGCAGGCTTCCTCGTCACATGCGATGATAGCCGCATTGTGCATCTGGAGCGCGCTGCATGTCCACTTCTGGCTTACGCCTCCCTCGACTGTAGCTGCAAGTGCTCTTGCCTTGTTATGCCCGGAGATAAGAACGAGAACTTCTTTGGAGTCAGTAACTGTTCCGATACCTACTGAAAGTGCCTTGGAAGGAACCTTTTCAGGATCATTTCCGAAAAATCTGGAATTTACGATCCTCGTATCCGTCGTAAGATCTCTTACGCCGGTTCTTGAAGTAAGCGATGTGAAAGGTTCGTTAAAAGCAAGATGTCCGTCAACGCCGATCCCGCCCATGAACAGGTCTATCCCGCCATAAGAAGCGATCTTTTCCTCATAACGTCTGCACTCGCCTTCCGGATCATCAGTCATTCCGTTGAGGATGTTGATGTTTTCCGCCTTCATATCGACCAGATGGTCAAAGAAGTTGTCGTGCATGAAGTACCAGTAGCTCTGGTCGTGTTCGTGAGGAAGTCCCAGGTATTCGTCCATATTGAATGTAACAACATTTGCGAAAGATACCTCGCCCGCCTTGTTCTTCTTGATAAGTTCCTTATATACGCCGATCGGTGAAGAACCCGTGGGAAGTCCCAGTACGAAGGGTCTGTCTTCCTTATGCGCGTTGATCTTGGCTGCGATATAATCGGCTGCCCACTTGCACATCTTATCGTAGTTATCCTGAATTACTACTCGCATATTATTCTCCTTCAAAACATTGGCAGCACAAGAGCTGCTGATTCTTCGGAGATAAGAGAACCTCTGTTACAGTCTTAATTCTGCTTTTTCCTTTCTCTCTTACGACCACCGAAAAGGCCGTGGCAGAATCCGCCGAATCTTTCGATAACTGCCAACCCTCGTCAACCCAGTAGGTCCCGGCGCTAATAGACCCCTTCTTCCTCCTTCGCGGGAAGTCTATTTTATGCATCCTGCCCCAATGCAAAGTACCGCATTAAAACATTGGAATTATTTTATACATATAGGGACTAATAGTCAATTTATCCAATTTTACGGCGCAAAATTTGACATTATGCAACAATCGTGGTCACGCATACTCCTCATACCACGAATCCGTCTGATCACCTGTCCGCTCATAAACGACTGTCTGCCCGATCCGCGGCGTCGACACGTTAAGCCCCGTCTTCCCGGCTTCTTTTGTAAATCTGATGACGGAGTCGTCCCAGTCGGTATTACAGATGCAGAATGTCCCCCAGTGGACCGGGATCACCCTGGACGCACCCGCATCAAGCCCCGCGCGGACAGCCTGTTCAGGAAACATATGTATCAGCGCCCATGCCGGATCATACTGGCCGCACTCGGCTATCATCAGATCAGGAGGGCCAAGCTTCTTTTTCACCTTCTCGAAAACATCATAATACCCACCGTCACCGGTATAGTACACGCTGTGGTGCCCGTCCGTAAGATAGAGTCCTCCCCACAAGGTGCTGTTGCCCTTAAGAGGATTTCTTCCCGTAAAATGCCTGGACGGAGTCAATGTCAGTTTAAGGTCCCCTATCGTTACATCTTCCCACCAGCTGACCGTAATTATCTTGCCGGGATCCACGCCCCAGCCTTTGAGGATAACATCCACGCCCAGAGGAACAACGATCTTCCCGACCTTGTCCCTGATCTTAAGTATCGTCTTATAGTCCAGGTGATCATAATGATCATGGGAGATGAACAGTATGTCCGCATATGGGATCGTATCAAATGTAAAAGGTCTCCCGGAAAAACGCTTGGGTCCCGCAAACCCGACGGGCGAACTCCTGCCGCTTAATACAGGATCGACCAGAACCGTGCTCTTCCCCATCTGAAGGATAAAGGACGAATGCCCGAGCCATGTAAATGTCAGATCACCCTCAGCCGGATCGTTCAAAAGTTCCGGAACACACGGCTCTATGACCTTCTTCGGCGTCTTCCTTTTCCCCGAATATGACTTGCCCTTCGTCATCGTTGATACGTCATCTTCATTGTGAAACACATTCCCGTAAAACAAGTCGTTTCTTTGGGCATAGATCTCCCTGTCCTTCTTTCCCGGGATCTTCCCGACGGAAGGACAGAACTTAAGAAATATCAATACCGCAATGATGAAAAGTGCGATCAGTAAAACAAAGCCCAAAAGCAACTTAAGTATCACCTTAAGTCCTCCCGGTCATCTTTCCTGTCCGAAAGCCTTGAGGATCACACCGATCTCACTGTCCTGATCTGTCACCATGAGGACATGATAGAGAGTATCTTCTCCAAAGCACATGGTCCTGATCCAGAATACGTTGGTCCCGTCCGTAACCTCGAGCGTCTCTGTCGCAGTCGAATGACCTGCAAGAGCAACGATCTGGTATCTGGATGTGACTTCAAATCCCTGCTTCTGAAGCTCGGCTATATATTCACTCTTGAACGCCTCGACAAAGTCATCGCCGTCCCCGTCAAAGCCCTCACACGAGCTCATGACGATCATAATATTCGGGTTTGCCTCATTTTTGACGGCAACCATCAGCATATCGCTATATGATGCGAAATCATAAAATCCCTCATCATTTTCGAAAACATACTTATATCCCTCGGGGATCTCAAAATAGATTCCGCAGTCCTCAAAGAGCACCTTGCCGTCCTTCGGAGTCAAAAGCAGCGGATAAGAAGCTTCTGCCGCCTTCTCTGTCTGCGAAGTCTCGCTCTCAGAAGGAGCAGCCGTCGTAGTCGTTGTCGTCGTTTCCTCTTTTGTGGCCTCGGTCGTATCTTCCGTCGTGGCCTCGGTGGTCGTCGCCTCGGCCGTTCCCTCTGAAGTGCCCTCGGTGGTTGTCGCCTCAGTCGTCGCCTCGGCCGTGGCCTTGGTCGTTGCCTCCGTCACTTCTGAAGAAGCTTCCGTATCAGAAGCTCCGTCCGTGGTGATCTCGCCGGAATCGATCATGGCCTGAAGCTCGGAAGGGCGGGGATTTTCCTCCGCCATCTTTTTCTGAAAATATTCTTCGATCGAACAGGAGCTCAGAAGTAAAGCTGCCGTAACTATCCAAACAGTCAATATCGTTTTTTTGTTCATAACCCTCACCTAAAAACAATATGAATGAATAATATCACAATTCTTGCAATGTAACAAAGGCAGACATATCGTTTTCAGGCTCCGGGTATGAAGTTTTCATCAAGCGGCAGGTATATCGCTTGAGATAGGGGTGGGTATCATGTTGCAGGAAAAGTCTTCTCTCCTGAATGTCATATTGCCGAATCTTCTTACTACTTCGCTGTCAGTGATCTCATCTATGCTCTCGAAAAATTCGTTTTCCTCGTCAAAGAGCATGAACAGTCTGAGCTCTTCAAATTCTTCTTTTTTCAGTTCGTATATCGTTCTTGTATCACTCATCTTTGTATCCTCCTTATGTCTGGTCTTGTTCTTATGGTTACATCATAATACGCACCCGCTCCCGATACCACTTACACTCGCTGTAAGGTTTCTTCAGGGGGCTTCCTTGACAACGTTCAAAACCTAAAGTATCATCAACGCGTAAAGACAAAGATCAAGGAGGAACACCGATGAAGAAGATTATCTGCTGATGGAATATATTACGCGGAGAATCTTTTAGGGTGTTCAATTTTATAACATATGCTCATTCGGCCGCGGCTTTTTGTCCGCGGTCTTTTGATAACAGGCTTATTGGGGGCAAGTTGATTCTTCGCACGGAATTTTTGGAGGATCAAAAATGGCTTTGATCAATATAAAGGATCTGACGTTCGGTTACGACGGCAGCGACTATAACCTTTTCGAGAACATAAGTATCGGGATCGACACGTCCTGGAAACTGGCCCTGTGCGGCAGAAACGGCAGGGGCAAGACTACTTTCCTGAAGATCTTAAAAGGCGAACTTCCCTATGAAGGGACCGTCACCGGCGTTCCTAAGACGGTGTCCTTCCCCAAATACGAGATCACTTCCGAAGACTGGCGCATCAGAAAGGAATTGAACCTCATGGGCGTCGATCCGGATATCATGTACCGGCCTTTTGAGAGCTTATCGGGCGGCGAGAGGACGAAGCTCATGCTGGCAGATCTTTTTGCGTCGGATGAAGTGTACCCTCTTATAGACGAGCCCACAAATCATCTCGACAGCAGCGGGCGTGAGGCTGTCGCGAAGTACCTCTCTTCCAAGGACGGATTTATCCTGATATCCCACGACAGGAACTTCCTGGACAGATGTACGGATCACACCCTCGTGATAACGAAAACGGGAGTCGAACTTACTTCATCGGTCTTTTCCGTCTGGTGGGACAACAACAAAAAGAGGCTCGATGGCGAGAGATCAAGAAACGACCGTCTGAAAAAGGAGATCTCTGACCTGGAACAGTCGATCAAAAAGAACGTTCAGTGGTCGCAGTCGGCTGAGAAGTCGAAGCTTCGATCGCATGCTTCGTCCAAGGTGAAGGAGGACCATTTCAGGAGAGCTTACGAGGCGGAAAAGTCGCGCAAGATGATGTCCCTTGCCAAGAATCTTCAGAACAGGAACGAGAAAAAGCTCGAGGAAAAGTCTTCTCTCCTGAGAGATGTCGAAAAGGCCGAGGAACTTAGGATCTCGGGAAGCACACACCACAACAGGACGCCCGTCATCCTTAAGGAAGTAACGGTAAAAAGAGACGGCTTCCCGGTAACGCAAAAGATCGACATGACCGTCAATAACGGCACCAAGCTCCGCCTGACAGGCAGGAACGGCTCAGGCAAGAGCACTCTCATCAAATATATCCTCGGAGCATGCGGACATACCGATCACACTGATCCCGGGATAACCGCCGACGGTGATATCTACTTTGCAAGGGACATCAAGATCTCGTATGTGTCCCAGGACACATCCGCGCTCAAGGGTGACCTCGGTTCGATCGCGCAGCTTCGCGGGATCGACAGGACGCTTTTTAATACGATCCTGATTAAGATGGGATTTGATCAGGGACTTCTGACAAGCGACTGCAGCACGCTGTCGCTCGGTCAGAAAAAATGCGTCATGATCGCCCTGTCCCTGTGCGAAAAAGCCGACATCTATCTTTGGGACGAGCCACTGAATTACGTGGATATCTATATGAGAAAAGAGATCGAACGCCTCGTCAAAAACAGTGACATAACCCTGATCTTCGTTGAGCACGACAATGCTTTTTCGGAAGAGATCGCGGACGAGACACTGGAGATCGAAGCTTACCTCTGATCAGTACTCGCGCTTAACATCGGTCAGGCCGTACATGTCCTTGAACTTCTGCTCGTCGTCTTTTGTCCTTATGAGCATCACGTCGATAAAGTGACCGTCCGCGATATTCTTGAATCCCGCGACCTTCTCACCGGTACATATCGAGCTCCGGATGACCGGATACTGTCTTTCCGGATCGTAAGGTATCTTTATGTCCTTATGTCTTCTCATCTGTTACTCCCCGATATAATCTTCTTCGTCATCAATATCCGCATCTTTCTTATCATCGTTCCGGTCCTCTTTCTTTTTCTTCAGAGGATCGGAATTGATGATCTCTTTTGTCTGCATCTTAAATCTGAACAGGAACTTTTCTGCCTCTGCTCTCCTGCTCCTGCACTCTTCCGACATTTTCTCTATCTTGCTCTCGCTTTGATCGATCGAACCTTGGATCTCTCTCAGTCTATTGTATTTTTTCACATTATAGACAACTGTAATGAGTATGATGATCGCTGCGAATACGACAGGTATCCACCATCCGAAGAGAAATGTCAGAAATGCAATTATGGTCACGCTTAATATGAGGATTATCGAGAATACGGATTCGCCCTTGGCAGTTTTCTTTTCCATTAGCTGATGGACAATAGTAACAAACTTGCTGTCATAGATCATGAATTCGTCCTTCAGGTAATTAAGCGTCTTTACCTCATTAGATCTCTTGTCGTCGATCTTCTGAGCCTCAAGCCTGTTTTCCTTATACTTCCCGTTGAGCCTTGCCGCTTCGCAGATCATCTCGAAGTAATCCTTATGCTCCGGAAGGCAATTGTCTTTTGCATAAACGAGCTCTTTCAGCGAATCTGAAAAATGTACGCCTTCGCTCTTCAGTATCGGGCTCATCGTCCTCCATCTGTTTACACAAAGGAAAAGTCCGCGGAGAGCCTCAAAATCATGCGGATTCTTCTTGAGTATAAAATCAAAAGCATCCTTTGCTGCTCCGAACTCGCCTCTGGCCAATGACTTTCTCGCTACTTCCAATACATTGTCTTCGCGAAAATACTCATAATCATAGGTTACTCCGCAAAAAGAACAGACATAGACCTGACGGTCAAGATCGATATCCAGAAGACCGCCGCACATCTTACAAACATGGCTTTTAATGATTGTCATATTTCCCCTCCGAAATTAAACTTGTTATGTTATTCCTCATCAACTTCCTCATCATCGCTTTGTTCCTCATCCTTCTTTTTAAGCGGATCGGAATCGAGGATCTCCTGTGCATTCTCCTTATAGCTCAGATGAAGCTTATTTGATTGTGTCTTCTTTTTCCTTAGCTCGGTCGTCAGATCACTTATCCTGCACTGGCAGGAAGTAATGGAACTGTCGATCTGCGCTATTCTCTTTTTCTTGCTCTTTTGATAGAGAACTATCAGGGGTGCAATTATTATAGCAGCCACGATAGGTACCCACCATCCGAGAAAATATGTCAGGGCAAATATAATAAACAGACCTGACACAACAAAATTCACGAACAGGTATAGTAAGATCACAAGTACCTTTGTTGACATGGTTTCATCGCTGGGAGCTATAAATCCTCCGAGATGATCGGCAACAGTAATGTAAAAGTGTCCGGCGGTCACTAAGTCATCATTCAGTTCCCGTAGTGTTCTTTCCTCACTTTTTTTCCTGTCGTCAACACTCTTCACCTCAAGAAAGCTTTCTTTGTACGCCTTGTTGATCCTTACTGCTTCGCAGATCTTCTCGAAGTAATCCCTGTGTTCAGGAAGGCAGTTGTCTATTGCATAGACAAGATCTCTCTGCTTGTCCGAGAAATGGATGTTCTCGTTATTCAGGATCGGATCCATCCTCTTCCATCTGATGGAGCAAAGGAAGATTCCGCGGAGAGCTTCAAAATTATGAGGATCCTTTTGGAGTACAAACCGGAACGCCTCTTTTGCAGATCCGAACTCGGCCCTCATCAATGCTCTCCTTGCTACTTCCATTACGTCGTCCTCGCGGAAGTATTCGTAATCATAAGTAACGCCGCAAAATGGACAGACATAGACCTGACGATCATGATCGATATTAAGAAGACCGCCGCACATCTTACAAACATGGCCTTTAATGATTGTCATTTTTTCCCTCCGCAAGTATTTTTGTCTTTTGGTAAATCTTAGCAACAATTACATCTTCGTACAATATATCCCGCTTGCAAAAAGCCTTCCTTATTTCCCTTCCCGGGCAGTAACCGGCAACTCTGTTTGCCGTACTGTCTTAATCTTCATATCCCTGTAAAAATACGGCTGTTTTGTAACCCTTTTACAGGAAATGCTTGTTTTTTTCCAGTACTGTAAAAATAAGACCTTTTCTTGTAAATCATTTACAGAAAAACTCCGATTTTTTACAGAGACCGTCAAGCAGTTACAGATAAGAAAAGGGCTGCCCCGTCATTCAGTAAAAGCAACTGTGACCAGGGACAGCCCCGTATATCAATTCTGGCACCCCCAACAGGAATCGAACCCGTAATCTCAACTTTTATTCCAAAGTCAAACGCACCGACAAACCCTTGAAAGCAAAGGTTTTACTGGGTTTGCCCATTAGTTATATATCAATATGAAAATGAAAAATATTCGCTAAATTTACTTCCAAATTTACTTCCAGTAATAAGTCGGGCGGGGCAACCGACTTAAGGGCAGCATATGTCACAGTACTCACTTTTTGTGGAGGTAGATATCTTATAAAGATCAATCGAGCTAATGCCCCGCGGCTCGATAAGTCCAAGATAACTGTCATATTAAAGAATAAGTGCCCGCCAGGTTCCACGACCGCAGACACCGTCATAAGGCGTCAGCCCATTCGTTTTTTGGAAAGAATCCAGTGCCTTCCTGGTCTTAGAACCATAGTCACCGTCAATTCCGCCGCATGAGTAACCCTTATTGGTAAGCAGGAGCTGCATAGACTTAACTGCATTTCCCTTATCTCCCGGATACACCTCGATCAGATCAACTGAACAAGAAATTTTGTCTGACACCTCAATAAAGCCACATCGCTTAAAAGCATCTCGCATATTGCCAGTAAAAGTGGCTCCATTTCGTTTGAGTAACAGTCCTTGTTTTTCATAAACGAAGATTATAAGCGAACTGCAGTCGAAATCGGGCTTTCCGTTCCTGTTAACCTGGTCATAGCCATGGCTATCATCGGAGGCGATGTCACAAGCAAGGATTGTAGCTGCAGTGGCTATCCTTGAATCAGGGAAACGCAATACGAAGTCCCATTCTTCGGACAATTTTGCGACGCAGATCTCCTTACCCGTCTGATCTCCTGCCTTGTTACCTTTAGTACCTTTCTCTCCAATTGAAGCATGGACAACCATGCCATCTCCTATATAGATTGCAGTATGTTGCTTCTTATCGTTATGCGAAAGCAACACATCACCTCTTTTAAGAATGCTCTGTTTTATCTTCATCAGTCTGTCCTCCCTTATCAATGGTCTTACCCGCACCCTGAAGCAGTTTCTTAATCCACTTCGGAAGAGCTGACGGAGCTGCCTTATTGATATTTTCAAAGATGGATATAGACTCGTTTATGACAATATAACAACCAACTATTGTGCCGATTGGAAGTTTAAAAGGTATGTTGACCGAAACGATTCCGAGCATGATCGGAATAAATACGTCTAGAAATATTCCAAAAAACAAAGCCATTAAAAGCGCCATCTTTCGCCAAAAGCCTATAGTTCCCTTTTGAGAATTGATAGGTTCACCAATAACCTTAGATTTGATTATTCCTGTAATAAAATCAAAGATGATAGCAACTAACACACAACAGATTACAGGAAAGTAAGCACCAAAAAAGGAGGCTATCATGCCTCCTGCCATACTTAAAGATATCTCTACAACGCGCTCTTTGCTCATATCACGTCTCCTCCTCAAGGGTAATAGAATATTCGATCTGCATGGTCTTGTCGTTCGTCTTCGTGATTGGCGACGGCAAGTTTTGAATCGTAGCAAGATAGCACAGAGGGTATGCATTACCCGAGTAAATCGTGAACGGATAAGTCGAGTCGTAGCAATATGTCCAAGTAAGGAATTTGCCGCCGCACTTGATCACCCTCGTCTGTGCATTATCATGCACCTGCGAATAAGAAGAATTTATCAGGACACTTCTGTCAGCTCTCGTAAGAGGATATACAGCTCCGCCATTAATAAGATAGTTTGCACCCACTATCAAACCCTCGGAAATTTCCGTCATTCCGTATACCTCCGCCCTTGCAGAAACAAGGGTGCTGGTAAGCTCCACTATGTCTGCCGGATTGGAGAGATTTATCGAGTAGAAAGTAAGTCCGTTCTGCTTCGCCCAATAAAGCCTGCCGCCCGAAATGATCACACGATTCGGGTAGTCGTTCTTATCGGAATAGTCGCTCATCCTCTCGGAGGCAAGACTTAAGGAAGCATCCGTGATGGATATATCCGTAGCCGTCCATGTGGTCATGTCGATCTTATCGATGTTCAGAGTTGAGCCGCCGTCGCTTGATGCCTGCACGACATAAATATATGATCCGTCTGTGCAAACGGCACAGTATCTCTTATCAAACGAGCCTGTGAGAGTTACCTCGTGGCTGGCGATTAAATCAGCCTGCCCGAGCTCTCCATTTATATCCTGCTTAAGAGTTCTCAGCTTTACTTCGTTTACAATGAGCTTTGTGGATGCCGTGGATCCTTCAAGGAACACATGAAGTCCTGTTTCTGCAGAAAGGTCTGCAAGGATTACTGCGTTATAGAATTCTTCATAGTTGGCATGGACAGTTGAAGAATTCATGATGCTCACAAGGGTCTTGTTGGAGTTAATCTCCAGCAAGGACTCATTCGCCACTTCTCCTATCGGCTTAAGCCCGATGTCTCCCCCATAGGAATGGGTGAGAGCAAGAGCTCCTATAGTGCCCGATCCCTGACTGGTTGAAAAATCCCACACGAATTTATAGCCTTTGCCGTTCTGAATAACCTCGGAAAGCACTCCATTCGGGTTGCCCCTTGTGGTGGAGGCTGTCGAATGAGCTGTCTGTCCGGCATGAGCCACAAGGTGGTTTGTCGACTCGTTTGGAGGCATGACATTCGAAGCCAATTGCGTCAAGGCATTCTGAAAGCACAGGACACCTCCATACATCTTCCGAAGAGGAGTGATTTTTGTGTAATCCAATGCTCCGAAAAGGTTGTTGGCGAATATCTGAGCGACAGCATTTGTCACCAAATTATCCTTCTCCACAATCTCCTTCTTTCCTGTATTTACATCAGTAAGAGTGATCTTCGTGTGTCCATGAAGAACAGGAGTCTTCATTCCTCCGTTTCTACTTCCGTTCAACGATGCTCTATTTTTGAATTTCATGATAGCCTCCTTACGTGAATTTTACACCTACACACATAAACCAATTTGCCCATGTGTCCACGGCATATTCTGTGATCGTAAATGTGTTCAACTGATTGTATTTGTTCTCAACGAATGTCGCTCCCTCCATGATCTCTTTCTGTCCCATCGGAATTGGAGTATTGCAAGGCTGAGTCTCCGTGACATCTCCGCTACACGTGGCGAAGAAGAGATAATCATATCCGTAGAGCGAATCCTGCGATGTAATGACTCCGCCTGTGGCTGAAATCCCCTGCTTCGCATAGATCGTGGTCTTGGATGCCGTGACATTCGTACACTTATATCCTGTGATCTTCGTGATGTTTGTATATCGGTTATTCGTGCGAGTCCATGTCCTGCCGCTGTGCGAATAACAGCAATAATTATTGCTGTTCCAAAAATCGAAACAACACTTGCCCGAGGAGTAAGTAAATATCTCTGTGATGATCTCGGGAAGAGTGACGATTCGAATCGTGCCAAGGCTCGTGGAAGTGATCTCAACCTCGAGAAAATCATAATCTTCGAAATCATCCGAAAGAGTGAATGATGTAGCCGCCGCTGAATTGTCCACAAGAACTGTGGCATCGAAGATAGGCTCTGCCGCTCCGTCACACATTATTACTCCCATTTGTCTGAAATAAGGCATTAGTTAATCACCACCTTTACTCCGAGATCATTCGCCTGTGCCGTGAAGGTAAGAGTCAATGATCCTGTGGATGCCGAGACTCCTGTTGGCATTACTCCGAACACGGATGTGCATATATCAATGATCGCACCCGAAGTGATGGTGGCATTCGAGAAAGTGAGAGATGTCTGCCCTGCCTCAAGAATATCTGCTAGGACAGTTTCTCCGCCTCCTGTACTGATCTCGCACCATTCATCATCCAGCTTGACATACATGGCGTTAACAACGTCAGATGCCCCTCCTGTGCCTGCCGTATAACGAACATATAAATTACCATTCGAGCCTTGATCGGTGGGAGGAGTGGTTGTTCCTGTGAGAATTGCACCGCCTCCAGCCTTGAGCTCGTTGATCGCACCAATGATGCTCTTGGATGTGGTGGTAAGCAGGAGAGGGAATAAAAATGAATTCAGATACTCCTGCGCCTTGTTTATGGACGTTACTTTCCTGCTGGAGTATCCTGTATCCGAGTTCTCATCCTCGACAGCCACCAGCTCGAGAGCATTTCCTGTAAGAGAGCCACTTGCCGCTGTTGTGTATTCCGATAATTTCTTATCAACCTCTGCCATAAATTCCCTCCTTTATTCTGTGATGAGATTATACAAGCCATCTTCTGAAACAAGATTAAACTCGCCCAACTCATCAACTGTATTAAACGTAGGTCTCACCATCGTTATATTTATAGTTTCATCAATACCAACTACACCCAAACCAGCAATATCAATATCATCAAGTTCATCAGAAGGATTGAACACACTATTCGTATGTAAAGATATTGATGCAGTATCATCCATGTTCACGACAGCCACACCATTAATCAGTAATTCAGGAACACTATCAAGACACTGGATAATACCATCCCAAGAAGACGTGATGATTCCAGATCCCATTATTACGCCTTTAAAATCATATTGATCAATGACACCAGTTCCGGATGAAGCTTTTATAAGGACCCTCAAAGTATTTGCCTGTTCGGAACTTGCCAATACAGGAAGAAACAATGTAACTGTATCAGTTCCTTCAAAACATTTCACTTCATGAACAAAATCAACTGCCTCACTATTGAGTTCATATTTAACAAGTACAGAAGCATCAGAACTAAGGTCAAACTTAACTACTCCATGAAACGTTAATGTTCTCTCAGAAACTACAGAAAATCTTAGATTACATAACTCAGTCCAGTCTTGATCAAAAGTGATCTCGTCAATATTCGTCGCTGTCAGAACTGTATTCTCGGCTATCTTCATCTGATTAGCCGTATTTTCTATTTCCTTTTGTTCTTTGGTCTTGCTTTCGTAAGGATCTTCGCCTATCGAGATAAGTTTTTGTGAACCTCTCCACGTCCATGTGTTTTTGTGAATTGGCACCATGATCTCAGTTCCGGCAGTATAGCCTTGTACCTTAAGAAGATCAGCAAGATCATAGGATGGATCGCTTTTCTTAATGTGAATCTGCGATGGAACATAAGTAACACTTGACACACATGACAACAACTCGTTAAGAATTCTCTGCACTCGTGCTTCTAACCCTAACTGCAGGAATGCGTTGCTACCAAGGTCGATGATCTGGCCAGGGCCTGAAGACACCGAAATCGATGTTCCTTCTTTAATACACATTACAGTAGCATATGATACCTGGTAATCAGAGATTGTATCATTACCTCTGTAGTCAGCACTGATAACCCTATCAACATCAGAATCGAACAAAGGAATCAAGTATAATTTGCCATCTCTACCTATAGTAGCAAAACACCCCAGGCATGCTGCCAGATCGCGAAGGATATCTCTGTATGTTCGAAGATTGTTGACCTCCGGAGTTCCATATGTCTCATCTCCGTTAGGTAGTGCAGTTATCTCTTCAGATGTCTGACCAAGCTGAACTCCCGTCATATTTCCGATATAAGAAAGTACGCTATATGCAGAACCGGATATAACTATTCCTTCATAACTTTTATCGATATTACCCATGCAGTCAAGTGCTGTTATGTTCAATTTATCCGTACCGGACTTTATTGCATCAGCAACAAAGAATTCTCCAAGAGGGACTTCTTCCCAATCTTCTTCATCTTCGGGATCGGATCCGATCAGGAGTCCGAAGATCAGATTGATCTTCGCCCCTTTGATCAGATATCTGCTGATGTTCGTTCTGAACGTCATGGTTAACTGCCCTTGGTAAACACCACCAAGTTGCAGTTTGTTGTTTCCGGAGCACTGATTCTGTATCGTAGGAGCCTTAAAGATATCCCCTTCGTTCAGATTTATCACTTGGCCATTCGTAAGTACGATCGTGCCTTTTAATCGGGTAACCCTATCGTTTTGAAGTATCTTGGTTTTGTAATCTTCACTTACAGGATACATGTTTCCCTCCAAATAGAGATTAGAATTGAGTCAGACTTATAGAGAAATTCCACGAAGGAGTACCATTAGGATTGCCGATTGCTTCTATTGAACCTCGTGCACCATACATTGATACCTCAATCCATTCGCCTACCCAGAACTTAACTGTGATCTCAGCAGGAGAAAAAAGCGATCTAACCGATATAAGATCAGAATCTGATATGAATGAGCATTCTACATCAACTTCCCATACACAAGCTCTGATTCTTTCTCTGTTAAGAACACCTGTTCCTGCTGAACGTCCTGTCTCTTCGCTATCAAGATCATTCCATCGTGCTTGAAAGGATGTATTCTGCGGAAGCGCAATATAATTGTTCCCTGACTTTATGTAGATATAGTCAGTAATCGGTGTAGGATCTGCCATTACAAATTACCTCCGCTCCTTTTGTTTCTACGATTCTTAACTTTCTCCACGATATCGAAAAGAACCTCTCCATCTATCTCAGCAGTACAATTGACATTAATATCACCGCCACCGGCTAGTGCCATATTTGATCTCTGATTCATCATCTGCATCATCTTGGGCATAGCCATCATCATAGCCTGGACAACCGCAGCTTGAAGTTTATCTTCAGGAGCAACAAACTCGCCTTGTGTCCTGTTATCACCGATCATGGCAAGTTGTGGAGTATTAGCTTTAACAAAGCCACCTTGTGCAAGTTTTGGAATCTCGATCTTTTCGATCTTCGAAACGCTCACATTCGGTATCTTATTGATCACATCGATCGCACTGTTTATGAAACTTATTGCATTATTGATCGTAGTCTCAACGGTTTTAAGGATACCGTTTACGACTGTCTTCAAAGCTCCACCGACAGCCTCTCCGGCACTTGTACCCAAGTTCGTAAAAGCTGTCTTAATAGAATTCCATATTCCAGCAGCCCATGTTGCGATATTGGCAAATACCTGCTTGATATTCGTATATGCGGTTGTAAACTTCTCTCTGAACCACGTTCCAACATTAGCAAATTTCTCTTTAATGCCTTCCCACTTTTCTCCAAACCAAGTTACGATTGGTTCAAAGGCTGTCTGAACATTGTTTTTCGCAGTAGTGAATTTCTCAGAAAACCACGTTGCAAC
>JAILNZ010000139.1 GCA_024691135.1 Clostridiales bacterium | reverse complement strand
GGAAAACGGCCGATAACTTCAGGGAACTCGTTCCTTCCGCGATCGTAAAGGAAGGCAAGAGATTCTCTTCCGGCGCCAAGGAAGACGCGCTGAAGAAATGGGCGGAGCAGTTTGTTTGAGCTTATAGATTTAACTTAGAACGTGGCTCCTAAGCAAATAATCGTTCCAAATGCATTTTTATAGTGTCCACTCGATGGGGAATAGTTCACAGTAAGGGTGGTCATACAAAAATGCGATTTTTGATTTTTTTGTATGTATTTTTTATGTGTTTTTGGGTAGAGAGTCATACTTTTTTTTCAAAAATGGAGTTTTAGTATGAAAGAACACTTCAAATTGATCTCAAACTGAAGTATTTTTCATACTTTTTTTTATTTTTTTGGATTTTTGTATGACATGTGGCTTGAATCAGCCATAAATAGTCATACCAAAACGTTAAAAAATGAGACTTTGTATGAAAAGAATGAGACCTTTTCGCGAGACAGTTATACCCTAGATTTACTATAATATAAGCCTATGGAGGATAGGCTCATGTCATTAAATAGATTTAGAGGACAACTTCAATCCCGGATCAGATTGCTGGACATGCTGATCAAGAAGAAAGAACATGCTCTGGAACGATTACCTTCAGGTAATATCATTATTTACCATAAAGCTTGCCAAGGAACTCAGTACTACAAGGTAGATTCCAAAACCGGAACCAGAACATATATACCCAGGGCAAACGTCGAACTCATTAAGGCTTTGGCGCAGAAGAATTATGATGCCAGAGTACTCAAGAGCGCCCTGAAGGAAAAGGAACTTCTCGAAAAACTCATGAACCGTTATCCGGCCGTTACGATGGAGGAGTATTATGAGACCCTCGATGAGGAGCGGCGCAAGCTTATCTCGCCGGTTTGGCTTCCGGATGATGAATTCCTTAAAAGATGGCAGGATGCGCCTTTCAAGCAGAAGAGATGCATTGATAAGGAACAGTGTTTCCTGACCAACAGGGGTGAATATGTCAAATCAAAAAGCGAGAAGATCATTGCAGACAGGCTTAATGAGAGAAATATACCTTACAGATACGAAGCGGAACTGGTGCTCGATGAAGGGGTTATAATCCACCCTGATTTTACGCTTATCAATATGAAGACCAGAAATGAGGTTTACCTCGAACATCTCGGCATGATGGACAATCCGGGGTATGCGAACAAGGCGGTAAAGAGAATCAGGCTTTATTCGAGAAACGGTATCGTGTTAGGCGACAGATTATGGATCACTCTTGAGTCAGAACAGGTGCCGCTCGATCTGTCCGTAGTAGATGCCGTGGTCGACCGTGCGCTTAACAGACAGTAGAGTCTGATATAATATGATCATTCTCGAAAAGCAAGTTACGCATAAAAGGGTTAATATATGGATTTTGAGGCTTTTGTAAGAGACATAACTGAGAATAACTGGAACGTCTTCGGTACGGAGGTGTACGAAAACGGTGAGCTTAAGTACAGCTACGGCGATACGAAGGAAATCCACGAGATATACTCCGCGACAAAGACTGTGCTGTCGGTCGCATTCGGGATAGCTTATGATGAGGGCCTTATCGACCTTGACAGACCTGCTGCCGATTATATTCCCGAGGCGAAGGCGGCGAAGGTAGCGGAGAAGGCGGAAGGTTCAGAGGCTTTCTCGAAGATCACGGTGAGAAGGCTTCTTACGATGTCGGTCATCGGTTTCCCGTTCAGAGCGGAGGGCGATAATTACCTGAAGTTTGCGCTGTCCTGCGATATCAAACCGGAAGAGACGGGATTTATCTATAGTAATATATCGGCTTACCTGGCGGGAGTCTGCCTTACCAATGCGATCGGATATGATCTCGGAAGATTTATCGAAGAGCGGATCTTTAAGCCTTTGAACATAATCAAATATGAATACGTCAGAAGTCCCGAAGGATATTTTTACGGCGCCTCGCAGATGAAGATGTCGGTGAATGACTTGAGCAAGATCGGGCTCCTTCTCATGAACAGGGGCGTATATAACGGTATTAGGATTCTGTCTGAAGAGTATGTCGATATGGCGACTTCCGTTCAGATGATGAACAGGGAAGGCGGTTACGGCTTCTTTGTATGGATGTACAGGGACGGATTCAGTATCAACGGCAAGCTCAAGCAGAAGTGCTATGTCCTTCCGAAGCGGGGGATCGTCGTGACTTATCTAGCCCATATCGAAGATGATTCTAAGGATCTTCTGTACAGCATGGAGGAGAACATCCTGGGGATATCATGCGAGGACAGGGCGGTTGAGCGGATCACGCAGATGGAGAAGATCTTTGATCACGCATTGATGAAGCTTAGAGATATCAGGGAAGGCTCCCTGGATCCTGAGAAGATCAGTCCCGAGATATCCGTGCTTGAGGCGTATTATACGGGTAAAGCATGGAAGGAAGATCTTAAGCTCGACGAGGAAGGCAGGCTGCCTTCAGACCTTAAGAGGGGAGTGCTCTCGGAGGACGGGATCTATGACCTGCTGGAGGAGTATGACGCGGTCAGGAGACGGTAATGACCAGGTGCTCGTCAGCGATATCGTTATAGACCTTGCAGTTTCTTCCTGACATATCGAAAACATGTATAATATCGGACAGTTCGGATCCGCCTTCAAAATCGCCGATGATATCGGGGGAGCTTAAGAGCTTCTCGGGGTGGAAATGGACTGTCTTCGGGTTGTTGAAGACCGCTGTATATAAGATCTCGGCTTCGACGAGGTCCTGGAAGATGTGGCTTCCGTAGGAAAGCTCGGGGTTATATCCGGCCTTTGTCTCTTCCGTCTCGCAGATTATCTCGAAAGCGCTTATGTCGGCGAACGAAGTGGGGACGCCGAGCTCGGGTGAAGACGTTCCGACTCGCCCCGGGACGATGAGCATCATGTGCTTTCCGAGATCCCTGTAATGCCAGTTGAGCTTTCCGATGAGCCTTGCGACTGCGGGCTTGTCGTTATACGGCATGTTATAGTAATTGACCGGATCGACGTATACGATGATGTCGAGCTCATGAGCTTTTGACAGGCCCATTGAAGATGACCTGTTTTCGAGAAGGATATCATCAGCCGCTATATCATCAGGGATCACGGTTCCCGATGAGGTCTTCTGGATCTGCAGAGGACGGCACTGGAGAAGATCAACGGAATAATCGCCGTTTTCGGAGAGGTTGATCGTAAACTCGGTGTCGACGGGATAGTCATATTCTTCCTGGATGCAGTGAAGCATACGTCTCATCTGTTCCATGAGCTTTTTGTTGGCGACAAGACCTTTGCAGGAGATGAACTTGATCTGCCTTGGTCTGCCCATCTCGCGCAGCCTGTATTCTGCCTCATGATCGTGTTCGAGCAGGATGTTCTCGAGATACCTCGGGATATCACCTTCGAGCTTGTCGTATGAGAGTTTCTCCAGCGTATGTGATTCCATATTGATCACTTCGGCCTTGCCCTGTGAGAACTTGTGCTTATCTGCCGAGGATGAATAGGATGACTTCCCGGGCATGTCGAGGTTTACGATGCGCGGATAGGAACCTTCCGTCCTGTCAACGGCTGATGTCCCGAGTCCCATGACGAGCCTCAGCATTCCCGCTGACGGATCGGAGTCTTTCATGACGCGGTAGGGACTATATGAATAGCCGACTCCGGCGGCGCAAGGCATATAGTAAGGACCGTAATATGAGCCTGATACGCGCTGAATAAGGAGCGCCATCTGCTCGTCTCTCTTGTCCAGCCCTCTTCTTTTCCTGTAATCCAGTGCTGAGAGGCTCATGGAGCTGGCATAGACTGTCTTGATCGCATTGTCGAATTCCAGGAGACGTTCTTCGAGAGTGCCTCTGTTGGCGCAGAAGACCGACTCGTATTTGCCTGCAAAAGCATTGCCGAATCCGTCCTCCAGGATGCTGCTCGATCTGATGATGTACGGATCCTGACCGTAATACTGGATTATCCTCATAAACTGTTCCTGCATCGCTTCCGAGAACTTGCCTTCCATGATCTTTTCCGAAAACTCTTTGGCGAGCGTAAAATAGCCCTCATCCGTACGCTGCTTTACGCGCAAGTCCCAAAGACCATTGTCGACTATATATGTGTAATACAGGTCCGAGCCGACATAAAAAGAATCGTGTGGTTCCAGGTAATCCGCTATATCAGGCTCTTTGTTCCTGATTATCGCCCTGGCAAGGAGCATACCGCACGCCTTGCCGCCTATCATACCGGTTCCTATCATGTGATCTCTTACCGAAAAATAATCTTCCGGCGTGAAATTGCTCTTGACCATCTCGCGCATCTTCTCGTCGCGCGTCATCAT
>JAILNZ010000132.1 GCA_024691135.1 Clostridiales bacterium | reverse complement strand
CTGAGCGGAGATATAACCGTACTCATACTCTGTTGTGATCTGTGCAACTTCTTCATCAGCCTTTGCAAGGATCTCCTTCTTCTGAGGAGGAATTGAAGCATCGCATACAGCAACGGTAAGAGCTGCTCTTGTGGAGTATTTGTAACCGAGAGCCTTGATACGGTCAAGTACCTCGGAAGTTGTTGTTGTGCCGTGGATCTTGATGCAGCGCTCGATGATGTCTGAGAGCTGCTTCTTTCCTACGAGGAATGCGATCTCAAGGTCAAACTGCTTATCGGAGTTGGTTCTGTCAACATAGCCGAGGTTCTGAGGAATGTTCTCATTGAAGATGAGACGTCCGACAGTAGCATCGATTATCTTGGAGACCTTCTTGTCGCCGATGTCCTTTGTTATCTTTACCTTGATATTGGCGTGAAGTGAAACATCATGCTCGTTGTAAGCCATAAGAGCTTCGTTCACATCACGGAATACCTTGCCTTCACCGGGTTCGCCGGGCTTATCCATTGTGAGGTAGTAAGAACCAAGTACCATATCCTGTGAAGGAACGGCGACAGGCTTACCATCTGAAGGTTTGAGGAGGTTGTTAGCTGCGAGCATGAGGAAACGAGCCTCTGCCTGAGCCTCTGCTGAAAGCGGAAGGTGTACAGCCATCTGGTCACCATCGAAGTCAGCGTTGAAGGCTGAACATACGAGCGGATGGAGCTTGATAGCGCGTCCCTCAACGAGTATAGGCTCGAATGCCTGGATACCGAGTCTGTGGAGCGTAGGAGCACGGTTGAGCATTACAGGGTGATCCTGGATAACCTCTTCAAGCATATCCCATACGATAGGCGTCGGGCGCTCTGCCATACGGCGGCCTGTCTTGATATTAGGTGTATGTCCGTCTTCTACGAGTCTCTTGATAACAAAAGGCTTGAACAGTTCGAGAGCCATCTCCTTAGGGAGACCGCACTGGTGCATCTTAAGTTCAGGTCCTACAACGATAACCGAACGTCCTGAATAGTCAACACGCTTACCGAGGAGGTTCTGACGGAAACGTCCCTGCTTACCCTTGAGCATGTCTGTAAGGGACTTAAGTGTCCTGCTGTTCGTAGCAGATGTAGATCCCGTTACCGCACGGCCTCTTCTGCCGTTATCGATGAGGGAGTCAACTGCCTCCTGGAGCATTCTCTTCTCGTTTCTGACGATGATGTCAGGAGCACCGAGATCGAGGAGCTTCTTCAAACGGTTATTTCTGTTGATAACCCTTCTGTAAAGATCATTAAGATCGGATGTAGCATAACGTCCGCCGTCGAGAGGCACCATAGGACGGATCTCCGGAGGAAGTACAGGAAGGACATCGAGGATCATCCACTCAGGCTTGTTGCCGGAGTTCTTGAATGCTTCTACTACCTCGAGTCTCTTGATGATCCTGGCCTTCTTCTGACCGGAAGAATTCTTTCTTGCCTCGTCGAGTTCCTCTGCAAGTGAATCGATATTTACCTGCTTAAGGAGGATCTTAACAGCCTCTGCACCCATTCTTGCATCGAATGCGCGCTTGCCGTACTTGCTTACATATTCACGGTATTCTGCTTCTTCCAGTGTCTGGCCTCTGACGAGATCAGTCTCACCGCCGTCGATAACGATGTAGGAAGCAAAATAGAGAACTCTCTCGAGTGTCTTCGGAGGAATGTCGAGCAAGAGGCTCATTCTGCTCGGGATGCCTCTGAAGTACCAGATGTGGGATACCGGAGCTGCAAGCTCGATATGACCCATACGCTCACGACGGACCGTATTCTTGGTAACCTCAACGCCGCATCGGTCACAGATAATGCCCTTGTAACGGATCTTCTTATACTTACCGCAATGACATTCCCATGACTTCATAGGTCCGAAGATCTTCTCACAGAAGAGACCGTCTGTCTCAGGCTTCTGAGTACGATAGTTAATAGTCTCCGGCTTCTTTACCTCGCCGTAGGACCATCCCTTGATGACCTCCGGTGATGCAAGCTTAATACCGATTGACTCAAAATGACTTGTTTCAAACATATATATGAAGTCTCCTTCCATTTACCTTCGATCCTTTTTGAAAAGGATCAAAGCACGCACTGACAAACTTTAATTATTCCTCATCCGACGCTTCGATATCCTCTTCAAGGATGTCGCCTGTCTCGTCGGTCTCAACAAAGCCGTTGGCAAGAATGTCTTCAGCATCAGGAACTGCTGCTGCAAAAGTCTTTCTCGTCTCTTCATTGACTTCGATAAGGTTCGAGTCGTCATCAGACTCTTTCTGGATGTCGTACTCGTTCTCGCCGGAATATATCCTTACGTCGAGTGCGAGAGCCTGGAGTTCTCTGATCAATACCTTGAATGACTCAGGAACGCCTGCTGCAGGAACGTTGTTGCCTCTGATGATAGCATCGTATGTTCTCGAACGGCCTTCGATATCATCCGACTTGACTGTCAGGATCTCCTGGAGAGTATGAGCAGCGCCGTATGCCTCGAGGGCCCAAACTTCCATCTCACCGAATCTCTGTCCGCCGAACTGGGCTTTACCGCCGAGAGGCTGCTGTGTAACGAGTGAATAAGGTCCGATGGAACGTGCATGCATCTTGTCGTCGACAAGGTGATGGAGTTTCAGGTAGTACATGACGCCGACCGTGATCCTGTTCTCAAAAGGTTCACCGGTACGTCCGTCATAAAGGACTGTCTTACCGTCTTTATCGATGCCTGCGAGCTGGAATGCTTCAACGATATCAGCCTCGTTGGCTCCGTCGAAAACAGGTGTCGCAACCTTCCAGTTGAGTGCACGGGCAGCACGTCCGAGGTGAACCTCGAGGAGCTGACCGATGTTCATACGTGAAGGAACACCGAGAGGGTTAAGAACGATATCAAGAGTCGTACCGTCAGGAAGGAAAGGCATGTCTTCTTCAGGGAGGATCCTTGAAACAACACCCTTGTTACCGTGACGACCGGCCATCTTGTCACCTACGGAAAGCTTACGCTTCTGAGCGACATATACTCTTACGAGTTTGTTTACCGAATTCTTGAGGTTAGGATTCGTCTCTTTTGTAAAGACGTTAACGTCTACAACGACACCTGACTCACCGTGAGGTACATGAAGTGACGTATCACGTACTTCTCTTGCCCTCTCACCGAAGATCGCTCTGTAAAGTCTCTCTTCAGCAGTAAGATCCGTCTCACCCTTAGGAGATACCTTACCGACAAGGATGTCGCCCGGCCTTACTTCTGCGCCGACACGGATGATACCGTTCTCGTCGAGGTTTGTAAGAGCATCGTCACCGACGTTAGGGATCTCACGAGTAATCTCCTCAGGTCCGAGCTTTGTATCACGGGCTTCACACTCATATTCTTCAATATGGATGGAAGTATATACATCATCACGTACAATACGCTCGTTAATAAGGACGGCGTCCTCGTAGTTGTAACCTTCCCAGGTCATAAATCCGATAAGAACGTTCTTACCGAGAGCAAGCTCACCGTTATCGGTTGCAGGACCGTCAGCGATTACATCGCCTTCCTTGACCTGCTCGCCGATGGAAACGATCGGTCTCTGGTTGATGCAGTTGCTCTGGTTGGATCTCTGGTACTTGGACAGCTTATATGTATCGATAGCACCGTCTTCACGCTCGATATCGATGGAATCTGCGGCAACGAACTTAACGACACCGCTGTGCTTAGCTACCTTACATACACCGGAGTCCTTGGCGGCACGGTATTCCATACCTGTACCGATGATCGGTGCCTCAGGCTTGATAAGCGGTACTGCCTGACGCTGCATGTTCGAGCCCATGAGAGCACGGTTAGCATCGTCGTTACCGAGGAACGGGATAAGGCTCGTTGAAACGGATACGAGCTGCTTAGGAGATACGTCCATGTAATCGACTTCGCTCGGAGCAACCTCGAGGAACTTATCGAGGTGTCTGCAGACGACCTTCTTACCGATGAAGTGTCCATCCTGATCCAAAGGCTCGTTAGCCTGAGCGATGTTATAGAGGTCCTCTCTGTCAGCTGTCATATACTCAACTTCAGCTGTTACGACGCCTGCCTCCTTATCGTAGCGGCGGTAAGGAGTCTCGATGAAGCCGTAACGGTTGACACGTGCATATGTTGCAAGTGATGTGATAAGACCGATGTTCGGTCCTTCAGGTGTCTCGATAGGACACATACGTCCGTAGTGGGATGAGTGTACATCTCGGACTTCGAAGGAAGCACGGTCTCTGGAAAGACCGCCGGGTCCCAGAGCGGAGAGTCTTCTCTTGTGAGTAAGCTCTGCAAGAGGGTTCTGCTGGTCACCGAACTGTGAGAGCTGTGATGAACCGAAGAACTCTCTGAAGGATGCGCTAAGAGGTCTTGTGTTTACAAGGCTCGGAGCCGTAACCTTCTCTGCCTCGTTCTCGTCGATGGCAGCCATTCTCTCACGGACATTCTTCTCGACACGGGCCATACCCTGACGCATCTGGTTCTGGAGAAGTTCTCCGACGGAACGGATACGGCGGTTGCCGAGGTGGTCGATATTATCTACGCTGCCTACACCGTAGCGGAGACCGATGAAGTAGGAAACCATTGCAATGATGTCCTCTGTTACGAGGTTCTTAGGCATGAGCTCTGCCTTTCTGTCGTTGAGGGCAGCGGTGAGCTTCTGTGCGTATTCTGTCTTCTTAGCGTTGTCGCGGATATCCGTAACGATCTCACGGAGAACTCTTCCGAGTACTCTCTCGTTGATCTTCGTAGCAGAGATGTCAAAGTTCTTGAGATCCTTCTTGGAGAAGCTTGCCTCAATGAACTTCTTGGCATCTACACGGCCGTTACCGATAACACGGAGCGGCTGCTCGGAGATCTTGATCGTATCACCGATCTTGATGATCGGGAATACATCGATGCTGTCGATACCGGAATCCTCGATCTCCAGTGCCTTGTCCTTGGAGATGATCTCGTCCTTCTTGAGGAGGAGCTCACCGTCAGTGGAGATTATATCCTGTGCAGCCTTGTGTCCGGCGATCCTGGCGGAAAGGCTGAGCTTCTTGTTGATCTTGTAGATACCGACTCTTGCGAGGTCGTATCTTCTTGAGTCGAAGAAGAGAGCGTTCAGGTGGTTCTCTGCAGCCTCAACGCTGACAGGCTCGCCCGGACGGACCTTCTTGTAGAATTCTGCGAGGGAATCTGCCCTGTTCTTGCATGAATCCTTCTCCATCGTGACGCGGAGGCCTTCCTCGTCACCGAACTTCTCAATGATCTCCTCGTTTGAGTTCATGCCCAAAGCGCGGAGGAATATGGTCAGAGGGAATTTACGCGCACGGTCGACACGAACGCTGATAACACCGTTCTCGTCTTCTTCGAGTTCGAGCCATGCACCTCTGTTAGGGATGATCTGTGATGTGTATTCGAGTTTTCCGAGTTTGCCGTAAGCCGTTCCGAAATAAGCTCCCGGAGAACGGACGATCTGGCTGATGATGACTCTCTCGGCACCGTTTATGATAAACGTACCGTGATCTGTCATGATCGGGAAATCACCTACATATGCCGGCGAATCCCTGATCTCGCCTGTCTGTGTGTTGCGCAGACGGAGATTTATACGCAAAGGAGCAGCGTAGTTGCTGTCTTTCTCTTTACATTCGTCAAGTCCGCAGATCGGGTTTTCAGAATCGAATTCCCTGTCCATGAACCAAACTTCCCACAAACCCTGTGAATCTGTAATCGGGGAGATCTCCTGGAAAACTTCGTAGATACCCTCATTCATAAACCAGTCATACGAATCTTTCTGGACTTCAATGAGATTCGGTACCTCGATAACCTCGTCGATACGAGAATAGGACATACGCTCGGTCTTGCCCTGCTTGATGGAACGAACCATTAACACATCACCTCTCGAGTTAATAAGCTTCAGAGACAAAGGTCTCTTAGCGGCCTTCGCTAGTTACCGAAAATGCGTGCGATAGCACAAAAAATCGGTTTCGTCAAGTAAAAAGGGCATAATACCCCTATTACAATATGACGCATTAAAAAATTATACTCATGTGGTCAAGGTATGTCAACAAAAAAATGCCTTTGACGCAAAAGTTTTTACTTCGCGCTCAAAGGCATCTCATATTCGGTTTTGTCTGTCTTATGAAGCGTAGTAAGAGAGCTTCTCTGCTACTTCATAAGAGATCTGAGGAACCGTCGTCTCCGTAGGAACGGATGTCAGTGCCCAGTTATTAGCCTTCTCGTTAACGAGCTGGTTGGTGATCTCATACTCCCAGGACTCCATTGTCTCGTCGAAGAAGTAGATATAGACCATTCTGTTACTGTAGGATCTCATGACGAAAATGTCGCCGTACTTTCTTGCCGGATCGAGGAGCCATTCTGCAAGCTTCTGATCGTTGTTGGATACTGCATCGCCCTCGAAGTCGAATGCGTAAACACCTGAAGTATAGCCGCCTGTCGTGATATCGTCGTAGCTTTCTGTCTTGTCTTTGCACAGCTTGATGAAGTCTTCCTCTGTCTTGACATTGGCGATCAGCTCGTTAGCCTTCTTCTCTGTCTTCTCGATACCTGCGATGAGCTCTTCCTCGGTATAATCGTTGTCGTCGATATCAACGTTGTTGAGAACGATCTTTCTGTAGGAATAAACTGTATCATCAGCAGTATGTACGGAGATAGGAAGTGCTACGTAGTAACCGTTCTCGGACTTGAACATCTCTGCCTTGCCGACATTTTCAGGATTGAAGATGTATTCGTTCATAGCCTCCGGATAACCGTTGTTGACTACGTCGGACTTTGCAATGCCCTGAACGAGAGTGGAGTTGGTGTTAGGATCAAATCCGATGATCTCGGCAAGCTCCGGACCCATCTCTTCCAGGATGGCGCCGTTGAATGTGGC
This sequence comes from Clostridiales bacterium, assembly GCA_024691135.1. Lineage (GTDB taxonomy): Bacteria > Bacillota > Clostridia > Saccharofermentanales > Saccharofermentanaceae > Saccharofermentans. The sequence goes on along the minus strand of JAILNZ010000132.1, from coordinate 9,524 downwards.
GGAGTCTTCAGCTGCCTTCTTTACACGGTAAGCCGAAGCCTCAGGGTCTGAGAAAGTATCCTTATTGAAATAATACCAGTTAAAGTCAGTATGGATATAGAGATCAGGATTCTGCTCATATACGGCGCGGACTTCTTCTTCCGTAGGAAGGAATTCTGTCTGCTTAAGGAATTCCTGGTACTCCTGAACGATGTTCTCGTCTCTTACGATCTTGGCGAACATGGAAGGTGTCATGCCTGAACCGAAGTTAGCTGCAAGATACTGTCCTACTGTCGGGAAACTGTTGTTGTCGGCACGGAGCTCAAAGAGATAGAGCTGGTACTCGGCATATCTGCTGGAACCTGAATAGAAATTCGGGTCCTTTGCTGCAATCTCATTTACGAGGCGGACGCTTACGATCTGCTCTGCAGCCTGGTCGTAGAGGAGCTGTCCGTTTGTCTTGCCCGTAGGCTCGTTGATGGCGTCAAGGTACTCCTGGCTCGGAGTAAGGCCATACTGGGAATACATGGAAAGGATCTGGTTTCTGTAGTAATTAAGTTCAGGCGTGTAGATCCTGCCGATGGTCTTTTCCTTGCCGTCGACAGTCTGAACGATCTTAACTGCAGGTATGATACGTGCAGGAAGACCTGTGTAGTAAGTAAAATAGCCTCCTACGATCAGGATAAGGAGTGCGATAACTACTCCGAGGATCACTCTGCTCTTGGTCTTATAACTGAGACCTTTGCTTACTTTCTTTGAGTTTGCCATGTGTCAAACCATCCTTTTCCAAACATATTCTTTTCAAAAAAGCACTACCCATTATAATTCGCAGTTTGTAATAATGCAAGAAAGCTCTTTCATTTCTTTGATGACATACGTCGGTTTCAGATCAAATATCCCGTCTTTGGGCATCATGCTCCACTCGACGAATACCGAATCGATCCCGGCATTTTGAGCCCCCAGGATGTCGCCTTTTGCATCTCCCACATAGATCACTTCGGAAGGCTTAAGCCCGAGTTTTCGGCAGGAATAGTAGAAAGGCTCCGGGTCAGGCTTGTGCTTTTTGGTGTCTTCTTTTGTTACCAGGATATCGAAAAAGTCGCTATATCCTTTGTTTTCGAGCGTTATGCCGAGAGATACCCTTCTCTTGGCGCTTATTATGCCCTGAAGAACGCCCATCTTCTTAAGCTTCAAAAGTTCCTCCTCGACACCGTCGAAAAAGGGGATCATATCCTTCCTGAGCATATCCAGGTTGATCTTCTGGTAGGACTCGAGAAGTTTTTTCTGCGTGACTTCGTCATGCATCGCAAATGTATCGGTCAGGGGGAGCCCGATGTAGCTTTTCAGGTCTTCGTCGGTCCTTGGGCAGTATCCCATGACCTCCTCATAGGCCATCCTCTGGTTCAGGACTATAACCGGGACGGAATCGGCAAGGGTGCCGTCAAAATCATAGAGAACGCATTTATACTTAAGATCACCTGTCTTCTTTGTCATCATCTTCCTCTTCGTCCTCGGGTTCTTCGACGGGGTTGATGTGGATCAAAAGCTTCGCGATCCTTCTTTCCTGGACCTGCAGGACCTTGATATCAAGGTTCTTATAGGTAACCGTCGGTTTCTCCCTTTCTTCCGGTATCCTGTCGAGGAGCTGGATGACGAGACCTGCGATCGTGTCGTATTCATCATCTGTAAGCTCGATGTCGATCTCATTTTCGAGATCGGAGAGAGTCATGTCTCCTGCTACGATAAGGTCGCCGTTCGAGAGCTTGATGCACTCCTGCTCCTCCTCGTCGAACTCGTCGGAGATGTTGCCCACGATCTCCTCGACCATGTCTTCTATCGTCGCGATGCCCATCGTTCCGCCGTATTCGTCAACGATGACGGCCATCTGCATGCCGACGTTCTTCATCTCGTTGAACAGGGACGATATCTTCTTTGTCTCATGGACAAAGAGCGGTTCTCTCATGTACTTGGAGAGCTTGAAGTTCCTGATGTCTGATTCGGACATGCCGAGAAGATCCTTGATGTGAAGGATGCCTACGACATCGTCAATGGTGTCCCTGTAGACCGGGATACGCGTATATTTCTCGTTCCTTGCGACCTTGATGACCTCTTCGTAAGGGGCATCTACGGACAAAGATACGATCTTTTTCCTGTGAGTCATGATCTCGGAGACTTCCTTGTCGTTGAACTCGAAGATCTTCTCGATCATCTCCTTCTCGCTGTCTTCGATCGAGTCGGATTCGGAAGCGACATCGACCATCATCCTTATCTCTTCCTCCGTAACCTCCTTGTCGGTATTCTGAGGATCGATCCTCAGAAGCTTCAGGATTGCATTGGTGGAAGCCGTAAGAAACTTGACGAACGGGGTGGCGAGAACGCCGAATGCGCGGACGATGCCTGCTGCAGCAAAGGACCATCTCTCAGGGTATTTCTGTGCGATGCGCTTCGGGACGAGCTCTCCCAGGACGAGGGAAAAATATGATAAAACGACCGTGATCAGGACCGTGCATAAAGGCATGATCCATGAATGACGGGCATCGGGGTCTATCGAGCCTGCAATAAGGGATGAGAAGTTATTAGCGGCAAAAGCCGATGACAGGAATCCCGCAAGAGTAACGCCAACCTGGATCGTGGCAAGGAATGTACCCGGATTATTGATGAACTTCAGGACTTTCTTCGCACGCTTGTGACCTTCCTCGGCCATCTTGTGCATCTTGGCATCATTAAGTGAGATAACAGCCATCTCCGTTCCCGCGAAGAAAGCATTGATCAGTATAAAAACAAATACGACCAGAAGATCTAATATGATCTTTAACACGCCGTCAGGCACTTTAGTCTCCTATCCTTTCGTAACAAACCGTAAATCAAGATAAATAATTACTTATTATACATCAAACGTCAATCCCTGCGAACAAGATTATCCGTAAGTATCTTCCTCGTCTTTTCGGGATCGGCCCTGCCCTTGAGCTTCTTCATAACTTTCCCCACGAGAAAGCCCAGGACCTTGTCCTTGCCCTGAAGGTAGTCTCTGACCGCCTTCTTATTCTCCTCTTCACCAAGGACCTGAAGGACGGCTTCCTCTATCGCCCCGTCGTCGGTGATCATGAGGAAGTCCTTCTCCCTGATATATTCATACGGGTCGCGCCCGTTTTCGAAAAGCTCCTTTAAAAGTGTCCTGGCCATTCCGGAACTGATCTTCCCCTCTTTGAGAAGGCCTGATACCGCTATGAGGACCTCAGCGTCAGGGACCTTACCCGTCTCCCCCGTAAAGGAGACCAGGAGATTTGCGCAGACGGACGGATCCCCCGTCTTTTTTGCCCCCTTCTCGAAAACGTCAGCGAGCTTATCATCGCCGCACAGTATGACGGCATCTTCCTCCCTGATCTTGTACTCGGACACGAACCTTTCCGACCTTACGGAAGGAAGCTCCGGGATATCCGCCCGGACCTCGGATATGAAGTCTTCCGTTATGATGACATCGTCAAGGTCGGGCTCAGGGAAATACTTATAGTCGTCGCTGTTTTCCTTATTCCTCATGACTTCTACCGTTTCTTTGTCCTCGTCAAATCTGAGCGTCTGCTGGAAGATAAGGCCGCCTGCCGATATTATCTCCTCCTGCCTCTTCCTCTCCGCTTCTATGGCTTTATATGTTGCCTTAAACGACGACAGGTTCTTGATCTCGGTCCTTGTACCGAATTCTTCGCCTTCATCGTGGACCGAGATATTGACATCGACTCTCATTGAACCCTGCTCCATCTTGCCGTCGGTCACGCCGGAGGCCTTAAGGTCCTTCCTGAGGATCTCGAGAAATTCCGTGACTTCCTCGCCTGACCTGAAATCGGGCATCGTGACTATCTCGTTAAGAGGGACTCCGCAGCGGTTATAGTCGACCGTGGTCTTGTCCCCCTCACGGACGATCTTCGCCGCATCATCCTCCATATGGACCTCCCTGATCCTTATGGTCTTGCCCGCTTTGGGAAGATAGACTTTTCCGTCCTTCGCAAAAGGCCTGTAGAACTGGGTTATCTGGTAACCCTTCGGAAGGTCGGGATAAAAATAGTTCTTTCTGTCAAAGCGCGATATTTCCTCAACGCCGCATCCCAGGATCAGAGCCGTCTTGACCGAGGGGATCAGTGCCTCTTCGTTAAATACGGGAATCGCGCCGGGAAGACCTTCGCAGATCTCGCAGCGGTTGGTATTAAGAGGATCCCCGAACCGGTTCTTGCATGAGCAGAAGAGCTTATGCTCTGTATTAAGTTCGACATGGACTTCAAGCCCTATGACTGTCTCGAGCATCATTCTTCACCTCCTGCCTTTTTCGCGACGGATATGAGATGGTGCTCGGAGCCCCTTGATCCCATGAGCTGAACCCCTACGGGCGACCCGTCGGGTCTTACGGCGCACGGGAATGTCAGTGAAGGAAGTCCCGTGATGTTGGAAAGGACCGTAAAGACGTCGTTTTTGTACTTCTGAAGAGGATCATTAAGATAATCCGACACCTTCGAAGGAGCGCCGTATGTGACAGGCATGAGAAGGATCGTGCCGGGTCTTAAGAGGCGGTACATCAGGTCTTTTATGTGTTCGGCGGCGCGGACGGCGCTCATGTAGTACTCGTCGTAGAAACCGTGCGACAGGACGAAGTTTCCGAGGCAGATCCTCTTTTTGACCTCGAATCCGAAGCCTTCCGCGCGGCTCATGTATCTGTCGCTATTGTACCTTCCGAGATTTGAGGAGGCCTCGGCGCACGCGATTATGTAATAGCAGGCCAGGAATTCCTCGATATACGGCATGTCAAAATGGAAGACCGAGTCCGCACCCGTGAGCGATACGGATCTCATGATGATGTCGGAATCGGACGACATCTCGATCAGATTATCGGGAACCAGAAGCCTGGTCTTATCCGGGATGTCTTGAACGTATCTTCCCGTAGTTATGATGTCGTAGAGCTTAAGGACATCATCGGGCGAAGATGCCATCGTTCCTATCTGATCAAAGGACGACGCATAGGCGATAAGGCCGTGACGCGAGACATTTCCGTAGGTCGGCTTAAGTCCCGTAAGTCCCATATATGAGCAGGGCTGCCTAAGCGATCCGCCTGTATCGGATCCCAATGCCCACCTGTTAAGGCCTGATGCGACGGCGGCGGCAGATCCGCCTGACGAGCCGCCCGCGATAAGTTCGCTGTTGAAGGGGTTGATCACAGGGCCTTTGTATCCCGTCAGGGAGGCGCCGCCCATGGCAAACTCGTCCATGTTGGTCTTGCCCGCGATCTTAAGTCCCGCGGCTTTGAGCTTCTTTATACAGTTGGCATCATACGAAGCGGTGTGGTCCGACAGCATTTTCGAGCCGGCCGTACAGGGAAGGCCCTTGACCATGATGTTATCTTTTATTGCAACGCTGTCGAAGTCAGGATCGTATTTATCGAGGAAGCTATTGAAGAGGTCCTCCTTATAGTTCAAAGACGGTCTGTAGGAAAAGATCGTCCTTGACGGAACGCCGGAACTTACGAGGACAGGATCTTCGCCCGGCGAAAACATCCTTATGACCTCGACAAAGGACAGCATCTCCGATAAAGATGCCTCAAGTTCCCGCTCTTCTGCGGGATCGAGTCCGAGTCCGGACAGTTGTAATATCCTCTTAATGTCTTCCATAAGTTATTGAAGTAGATCGAATATCGAATATACTTCTAATTATAGCTGCAGAAAGGAATTTCTCAAATGAAAAAACTACTTGCGCAAGCTCTCACCGGGCTTCTGATAATAGGTGTCATCCTCGTCGGTTTATTCTTCTGGCTAAGTCCCAAGAACGTATACAAAAGAAACGCGGGGTCGGCTTCGGGCAAACTGGAATCCGGTTATGATCAGTCCGTAAGCGGATATGACACATATACCTTTGAGGAAGCATCGGAGATATTTACCGTGGATCAGTCGCTCCTGCTCGTAAATACGGAATATCAGATCGGAGCGGACTATCCGGCAGATATCGTGGAATATAAGGACACCGGAGTTCTCATGAACAGGTGCATTACGGACAGTTACGCGGCACTTTCGTCTGCCGTCATGGAGGAGACCGGCGATAAGCTCCTCGTCATGAGCAGTTACAGGACATATGAAGACCAGGCAAGAGTCCTGGAGGAAGAAGGACCTGATGTAGCAGCGATCCCGGGAACGTCAGAACACCAGACGGGTCTTGCATTAGACGTCTATATCTCGGGATTTGCAGGTGCGGGATTCATCCGGTGCGATGCGGGACAGTTCGTCAACGACAACTGCTATGACTACGGTTTTATCATCAGATATCCTTACGGGGCGGAAGACATCACGGGTTTTGAATATGAGCCGTGGCACATCAGATATGTCGGACTTCCGCACAGCAAGTTCATTCAGGAAACGGGCTGTCTTTTCGAAGATTATGCGGGCCTTTTCGAGATAGGGGAGTATAAGAGCTATGACGGGTATCTCATAGGAAGGATGCCCAAGGACAATATACTGATCCCGGAAGATGCGGACGCGTCCGACGTCGTCATAAGCGAAGACGGTCTGGGCTACGTGTTCGTAACGGTCAAAACAGCGGAGAAATAAGTCTTATGATGTTGTCGTAGAGGATATTCCTCCTCTTGAGACGGTTCTCAAATGCAGCCGTCTCGTCGGAAGACTTCGCGAAGGTATCGAGAAAATCCTTCTTCATGGAGAGGACCGCTTCACGGTCGGTAAAGAGCACGCCGTTTTCGAAGTGGAAATATAAGGATCTGTAATCGAAGTTTATCGTGCCGCAGGTAGCGATCTCGTCATCGCATACGACCTGCTTGGCGTGATTGAATCCGCCCTTGAACTTATATATCCTTACCCTGTTCTGGGCAAGGAGCGTCGCATATGAACAGGTCGCGCGGTATACGATCTTCTTATCGGGGATCTCGGGGATCAGTATCCTTACGTCGACTCCCCTTCCCGCTGCGAGAGTAAGCGCCGCATATGTTTCGTCATCGGTGATGAGGTACGGCGTCGATATGTAGATATACTTCTTCGCGGCCGAGATCATGTTGAGATAGACGCTCCTTCCGACCGTCTCGGTATCGAGAGGCGAATCGGCAAAAGGCTGGACGAGTTCGCCGTCATTTACGGTAGGTGCATCGTCGGAGCTCTCGAGGAATCCCTTTATGGCTTCGACGGTATCCGTCTGCTTTATCTGGTTCCACATCTCAAGGAAGATCGTCGTCAGGTTGAGCGTCGCCTTGCCTTCGACCTTCACGCCCGTGTCCTTCCAGTAGCCGTACGGTGACACGAGATTAAAATACTCGTCGGCAAGATTAAATCCTCCCGTGTAGCTGACCTTGCCGTCTATGACGGTGATCTTCCTGTGATCCCTGTTGTTCATCAGGACGTTTATAGTAGGCGCGATAGGGTTAAAAACCCTGCAGTTGATGCCTCTGTCAGTCATGTTCTTGACGAAATCGCGGTTGATGAACACGAGGCTTCCGACCTCATCATAGATGAGCCTTACTTCAACGCCCTTTTTGACCTTCTCTTCCAGAACATCGGCAAGCTTCAGGAAATAAGTGGAATTCTCGATCGCGTGATACTCGAGGAAGACGAATCTTTCCGCTTTCCTGACTTCCTCGATGATGTCGTTCATGCAGTCGACCGCTTCCGAAAAATAAGTGACCTTGCTTCCGAAATGAGCCGGATAATGTGCGATGTTCGAGATATATCTCGACTGGTTTGTAATAGAGATATCTTTGCCGCAGAACAGCTCGTCATCATGATTACATGTCTCGCCAAGGCTCCTGATCCACTCGGCAACCCGGTTGAATCTCTTTATCTGTCTCTTGTTAAGTTCCGAGTGACCCGTAATGAAGTAGAGCGTAAGCCCTAAGAAAGGCACCGCCAGTATAAGTATCAGCCACGGAAACTTAAAGGCCGAATTCATGTTCTTTCCGAAAACATAAAGTGCCACGATGAGGGCGATTATGGAAAAAACTATGGAAACATACGAAGAATAGCCCTGAAGGAAAACGAGCATGACGGCAAGCCAGGCGATCTGCACCAAAATGGCGACCGCAAAAACCACAGCCCGCGATATTCCGTTCTTGGTCTTGGTCTTCTTGTAGCTTTCCACGTTCCCTTCCTTTTCCCTAAGCCGTTACTCTTCCTTCGGATCTTCCTCCGATCCTTCGTTATCTGCTTTTCCGTCACCTGAAGCACCGGATTTCTTATCCTTTGTGATCGTCGCTATGATAAGCCCGATGATCGCGATTATCGCGATACCGCCGACTGAAGCTGCCGCGATCCTGGTTGCCATCAGCCCTTTGCTCGTGCTGTCAGCACCTATCGTGAGGACAGGCGTCGTTCCCGTCGTCTCGATGATGATATTTCCGTTCTCGTCGAGGTTCAAAGACTCAGAGACAGTCTGAGCCGTCTCGTCCCCTTCTCCGCCGACACTCTTCGGCTCTTCGAAAACGTCATCCGTTCCGAATTCATATACTTCGGCGTAATAGATCTGATAGATCTCTTCATTGGCATAATCGGAAGCCATATTGTACTTATCTTCCTCAGAGATCTCTTTGATGCCTAAAAAGCCCATTACATGGTATCCGTAAACAGTCCTTACGATCGCCATGTCTCCGACCTGTCTGTTCTCATCGTAGGCCCAGTCGGTAAATTCCTGAACAAAGCCCTCCTTGGGAACAAAGTATGTAGCGACCTCCTGAACGTCTCCCGTCTCCTTCAGCGCCTCGCCGTTAGTGATGATGTCATCTGTCGTCTTGCAGGCTTCAAGGAATGTCTGAGCCTTATAGTAAGCCATCTCGACCTCTTCCTTGGTCGCAACGCCGTCATACGCCCCAAAGAGGGCATGATTTACCTGAGGGAATATATACTCCTCTTCAGGAAGCGGATAGTTCTTTACGAAATCATCATAATAATCGTAATGGATAAGGATCTGCCTGAAAGCCTCCTCGTCAAAACCCTTGCCGTAGTTTACCGACAGGAACTGGTCGAGCGTAAGACCTGATTCCTCGGCAAGCTCAGATATCGTATCGATCGTGGTCTCAACGGAATCCAGTGTCTCCTTGGATACTTCGATACCGTATTCGTTATGACCGACTTCCCAGCAGATATAGGAACATGCGAGGGATATCTCGGCATAGAACCTCATCATGTCACCCACGGTCTCGAACTCATAACCGTAGAGCTCGACATTATTAGTGAACTCAAACGACAGATCAATAAGACCTTCACTCGTCATCGGAAGCTCATAGTAGCCGTCCTTTGCCATATTATTGAATTCCACGAATTCATGGATCATATAGTAGTTGGATTCTTCGACCGGGATCTTCTTGCCGTCAAAAGTATACTGATGGAAAAGATAGGACCCGAGCTGACTTCCGTATCTTTCCTCAAAAGTCTCGCCCGCAACAAGATATTCGCCGTCTTCATTCGTTATCTGCGGAACATCTCCCGTGTCCTCCGTACCCTCATCCTGCGGCTTGGTCTCAGCATCAATGGTAATTACCGAACCATCGGATACATCAGAAGACACCTCTTCGC
>JAILNZ010000097.1 GCA_024691135.1 Clostridiales bacterium | reverse complement strand
TATAATGTCTGAGAACGGTAACTTCAAAGAACCGGGTAAAGCCGGAAGGCTGTTTTCAGGTTTTTTCTCCCATTTCCTGCAGCTTTTACTTGTTAATATCTCATTTCTTGTTTTGAATATACCGTCAATGCTGGTATCGCTTGCTTATTGCCTTTTGCTCCTTCCGGGGATCAATCCTGTCTTCGTTCCCGAGAACTTCGGCAAGTTCATGACCTCGGCAGGATTTATAGGTCAGGGCAGCAGTGAAGATGCGGTCAATCAGCTTTATTTTATGATGATCCTTTTTCTGGCCATGTTCCTTCTGGGGAGCATGCTCGTTTGCATAGGACCTTTTCAGGCGGGTTTTTCGACTATATACAGGAATATCATCAGAGGTTACGGCGTTGATCTTTTAAGTGATTTCAAAGAAGGTCTGAAGGAGAACTGGAAAAGATCACTTATTTCTATGCTCATTTCCTGGGTGTTTACATTCATCTCTTTGTTCAGCATAGGGTTTTATGCAGGTATCGGCGGAAGCTTTGGCAAAGTCGTGACGTTTTTCTTTGTGTTCCTCTTTTTGATGTTTACGATAATAAACAGCATGGTCAACTACATGACCGTCACTGTCGACCTTCCTCTTAAGAAGATGTACAAGAACAGCCTTATCTTCTTTTTCATAAGACTGATCCCTTGTATCGGGCTCATGATACTTCTGGCTTTTGTCTACTTTCTGATCCCGCTTCTTCTTATCATGTTTATCACATCCCTGGCTTATCCGGTAGCTGTCGGTCTCTATTTTTTCCTGGGTTTTATCTGGTGGCAGTACCTTATTTCTTTCTTCACGAACGAACTGATCAACAAGTATATGGCCGTTGAAGAAGACGAAAATGACGAAAAAACGAATATGGAGTATACTGATACCGAAGGTGGAAGTGAAAAATAACCGTTAATAGGAGTTTTCTGTGGGATTATCAGCTCTGTCATCACAATCCAAGATAGCACTGTTTATCCTTTTGATCCTGATCGTGGCAGTCATCGTATCACTTGTCTGGATCTCCAGGCTTCTGATCGAGCTTATCAGGACGGCTCGTATTAATGACGCCAAAAAAGAAGATGATCCTCTGTTTGCGGACGTTGCGTATTTTTATGAGCGCGGCAACAGGGAAAGGCAGGAGGATTCCCTTTACATCTCCCATCTTGATGATTATGTCGATTACGGTATCATGGCCTGCGTATCTGACGGAATGGGCGGCCTTAAGTACGGTTCCGAGATCTCCAAGTTTATCATCGATGAGATCGAGAAGCTCTTTCCCGTGAACTTTTACGATACTGAGGCGATGGCTGACGCCATTAAGAAGATTTCTCACAAAGTTTTCGAGAAGTATTCGCGAAAAGGAGGCGCGACACTAGTCATAGTGCATGTCTTCAAGGATATGCTGAATTTCTACAGTGTCGGTGACAGCAATATCCTTCTTATAAGAAACAGGGTAGCGACATGTCTTAATCCCAAGCAGAATTATTCCTGTGTTCTCATAAAGAATCTTGTGCTGGAGGGCAAGACCACTGAAGATGCTTACCTGAACAAGAAGGGCAGAGCGCTCGTGGATTTTATGGGCAACAATAATACCAGAGTCAATTTTTCCCAAACCCCTATGAGGCTTTTGGACGGTGATATCCTCCTGGTCTGTTCCGACGGCGTGACTGATGCGATATCCCTTAATTCGCTGCCGAATCTTCTGGGCGCGACGGCCAAGAAGACGGCGGAGAATGTTAAACTGGCGATAAGGATGAAGAATTTTGCCAAGCAGGACAATTATTCCGGCATCGTGATAAAGCTGATCAAATACAATTTTTGAGGATCAACGATGATAGAGACTTATACTTTTTCGAATAACGGGGGATTACCTGAATATAACGACGAAGTGTTCGTAGGCTTCGGTTCCTTTACCGTGGCCGTAATAGTCAACGGAATGAATAACAGGGAGATGTGCAGGAGAGTGTCTCTTGCAGTCAACAGAGTCCTCAATAACGAATTTGAGAATATGACTTTTGACGATATGACTTATCTTTTATCCAAGATCGTTAAGCATAACGATGAATATGCGGTAATAAGGATCACTGATGAGGAGATCGAGACTGAACAGCACGGCGGGATCAGGGGATATCTGGTAAAGAACGGCGAGATCGTCCAGATAACTAACGGCCTTCAGAAGATCGATAATGAAGACAGGATAATCTTTGCGACAGACCGTTTCTTCAGATATCTCAATAAGGAAGCGATTCTTGCCGATGCCGTCACTTCGATCAGCGCAGAGGAATGGATGGATTTCATGATCAACAGGATCTCTGACATAAATATGTTAAAAGGTGACAACCTGTCGGCAATCACCTTTATCGTCCGTAATACCGAGAATGTCAGGGTCGACCCTTAATTCCCGTAGAATTTTCTGAAGAATTCGTCCCTGAAGTCAAGAAGAGAATCCGAGGCGATCGCTTCTCTGATATCTTCCATGAGATTTAAAAGGAACGCTATATTGTGCCATGTGCAGAGCCTTTGTCCGAGCATCTCCTTGGCCTTGAGAAGATGCCTTATATAGGCCTTTGTATAGTTCTTACATGCATAACAGTCACATTCCTCGTCAAGCGGCTCGAAAAGCTCAGCGTACTTCTTGTCTCTTGCGATCACGCGGCCCTTTGAAGTGAGGACCGTTCCGTGTCTGCCCATCCTGGAAGGAAGGACGCAGTCAAACATATCAATACCTCTTATCGCACCCTCGATAAGATAGTCGGGAGATCCGACGCCCATAAGATAACGGGGCTTATCCTCCGGCATCAAAGGGACGGTAACGTCGAGCATCTTGTACATAAGCTCGGCAGGTTCGCCGACCGAGAGTCCCCCGATAGCATAACCAGGAAGATCCCTGGAACATATCTGCTTGGCGCTTTCCATCCTGAGATCTTCATACATATTGCCCTGGATTATTCCGAACAGTGCCTGATCATCAGGTCTTTGATGCGAATCGATACATCTGTCGAGCCATCTTGTCGTTCTCTCGAGAGAATCGGCCGCATATTTATATGTGGACGGATAAGGACAGCATTCGTCAAAAGCCATGATGATGTCCGCTCCGAGTTCGTTTTGTATCTTAATCGATTTTTCAGGCGTAAGGATATGCTTCGATCCGTCGATATGGGATCTGAAGTTAACGCCTTCTTCAACTATGTCCTTCGGCCTTGCCAGTGAGAAGACCTGAAATCCGCCGCTGTCAGTCAGGACGGCGTTTTTCCAGTTCATGAAGCTGTGGAGACCGCCGGCTTTCTCGATAAGTTCGGATCCCGGCCTCATCCACAGGTGATAAGTGTTGGACAGGATTATCTTTGCGCCCATCGAATCGATCTCGTCTGAGCTCATACCTTTGACGGATGCCTGGGTGCCGACAGGCATAAAGACAGGAGTCTTGATATCTCCGTGCGGCGTGTGGATTATTCCAAGCCTTGCGCCGCTCTGCTTACACGTATGGATGTGTTCGTATGTGATCGGATATTTACTCATGCTGCTCCTTTGTGTCGGTAATGAACATGGCATCACCGAAGCTGAAGAATCTGTATTTCTCTGCCACTGCGATCTTATATGCGTTAAGCACGTTGTCTTTTCCCGCAAGAGCCGATACGAGCATTATAAGGGTTGATTCGGGAAGGTGGAAGTTCGTAATAAGTGAATCAACGCATTTGAACTCATAACCCGGGTATATGAAGATATTGGTATCGCCTGAACAGGGCATCATCTCGGGATCTTTTGACGCTACTGTCTCGAGGACTCTCGTTGAAGTCGTACCGACCGATATGATCCGTCTTCCTTCAGCTCTCGCTTTCCTTATGATGTCTGATGCCGTCTTGTCGAAGCAGAACCATTCGGAATGCATCTCATGGCTTGCCACATCCTCTACCTTGACGGGCCTGAAAGTCCCGAGTCCAACGTGTAAAGTCACTTCAGCAATCTCGATCCCGTCAGATCTGAGCTTAGAGAGGAGTTCCTTTGTAAAATGAAGACCTGCCGTCGGGGCAGCTGCGGAACCGGGTGTCTTCGAATAGACTGTCTGGTAGCGCTCTTTGTCCTGAAGTTTCTCATGGATATAGGGAGGAAGGGGCATGGTGCCTGCTTTGTCCAGGACTTCTTCCCAGATACCGTTAAAATCGAATCTGACTATCCTGTTGCCGTCTTCGAGGACTTCCTCGCATTCGGCTTCCAGTTCGTTCTCAATAAAGGTAAAGCGCCTTTGAGGTTTGACTTTCTTGCCAGGGCGGACGATACATTCCCAACGTCTGTCGTCGATCCTCTTAAGCAGAAGTATCTCGACGGGAGACCCCGTATCGGTCCTTGATCCTATAAGTCTTGCCGGAATGACCCTGGTGTTGTTGATCACAAGGACGTCGCCCTTTTTAAGGAACATCGGAAGGTCGGTAAAATGCTTATGGATCACCTTACCGGTGTTTTTATCAAGCACCATCAGCCTGGAAGATGATCTGTCATCCAGAGGGTGCTGTGCTATGAGTTCCTCGGGAAGGTCATAGTTGAAATCCGACGTCTTCATTTTTACCTCGATAATATTTTTATAATATTATACACATCGAAAACATACATACAAAAACCTGTCTTGTGCAATTTTCCACCGCATTTCAGGCGTTTTTTGTTGAAAATAACTTATCAGGATGTTTTTACATCATCACATATTACAATAAAGTAATAATCGTCTGTTTTTTTTGTGGTATGACTTGAAGATATATGATTAGATGATAATCTGATATTACAAAAAGCAGGCATATTTTTATGAGGAGCGAATTTAATGGGAAGATCACATCTTAGACTTGTTTCATGTTTATTGATACTGTCTTTGGTTTTTTCTTTTGTCACTTCCGGATGTAAGACAAAAAAGTTTGTTGATGCCAGGGATCCCGAATATGTTGAGGATGACGGTGAGCCGTGGTATGTTGCTGAGACCGTTGATTGTGAGATCCCTGAAACAGAAAGTGATTATTTCACGTTACTGGATGTAGGCTCATATGACGGAAATATCTATGCTGTTTTCCAGGCTATCGATTATTTCTATTCGAATTGCCTGTTATACCTTGTCTCATATGATATTAACGGTTCCATCATATCGATGACTAATCTCGTTACGGATATTGATGCCGATACCGATATGTTCAATGTCAATCTTTTAAATTCGGATTTCGATGACGGAAATATTTACCTTGAATATGAATCATATGATTACTATTCCCCTGAGGAGAGGTTTTATTGCTATTCGCTCAATGAAGATGACCTGTACCTGATCGATTCTGTTGACCGCACAGATTATACCGTCCAGTATGCCTGTGTCTTTGATTCCGTTGATCATTATTGGATGGCTGAATACAGTTATGAAGAAGGTTCTTTATATGTCAATGAGGTTCAGGGTTCCTCGATAGTCGACATTATCAATATGTCTATCAATCTGTCAGATGACGATGTCATCAGCAAGGAAGGATTCATCTATTCTTATAATCAGTACCTGTGCTTCACGACTTCACCGTCAGATTCTGAAGATTACATCTATTATGATTATTCCGATCAGATGGCATATGATGTTTATACACATGAAATTGTCCCTGTTTCACAGATATTCCAGTTTTCGAACAGTGAATACAAGATCGACGGGATTTCCTATTCTATTTCAAAAGACGGTATATGTAGGGGAACAGACGGGGAGAAGGAACTTTTTGTCCCGTTTGATCACTGTGATGTTGACCTGAACGAAGTCTTATACTCTTCCATTGTCGATGTTTCTGATGATACGATCTCCCTTGTCAGCTACGGAAATTATAATTTCGAAGACAGGATCACTATTACCAACCTTCATAAATATGACAAGAATCCTCATGTTGGAAAAGAAGTGATAAATGTTTCATATATCGGTATGCTTGCCTGTGGTAAAGACATCGTTGATTACAATATGAATAACGATAAGTACTTTATAAAGCTCGACAGACGGTTCGAGAACCTCGGAGTATTCTCTGAGGACGAGGAATATAATTATGATGAATGGTATGCCGGAAGTATCGATAATGTGATATCGGAATGCAGTTCAAAAGACAGCCCTGATATAGTGCTTGATGTCTGTAACTCCTCCAGACTAGCTAATTCCGATCTTTTTGAAGACCTCAATTTTAAAGTCGAGGGAACTTTTTCGGAAGATGAGTATCTTTTGAATATAATCAGCAATTGCAAGACTTCTGACGGCAGGCTCACGGTATTGCCTATGAACTTCAGGGTTACGGGTCTTTCCATGGACTTTAATCTCGTTGACGGGAACGGTGTTGATCTTGTTTCCTATGAAAAGATTGTCACTAGCGAATTCAAAGGCACCGATCCGATGAACTTCAATATGGACAAGACCGGCTATTTTTTCTACTGTTATGAGAACGAAGCTCAGGATTTTTATGATAAGAACGGCAATTTTAATGCCGATAACGAGACGTTCCGCGAACTTGCCCAATATGTCAAGAAGAATGTTCCCGATTACTTTGACAGTTCATATTCTTACGGCTTCGGTTCTTATGATACGCTCGATTGGGAAGAGTATGACTACTATAGCAATATGGTAAATTACGTCGAGGATTGCATTACTTATCTCAATGTAGTCAATTACGGAGGCTTTATCGAGAGGAAACTTGTCGGAGCTCCTACATCCAAGGCTTATTCTCCGCGCGTCATCATAACCACCAGTGCTTCTATCTGTAAGAATGCCGGAAGTAAGGAAGGTTGCTGGGAATTCATAAGGTACCTGTGCGGTGATGAAGCACAATCAGCTATGAACGGCTACGGCATTTCCATAAACCTTAATGTGGATTTTAAGAATGCCGATAATTTCATAGAACAATTCAATTCCTCCAAGATGACCAGCTCTTATTATTTCAGTGTGCTGGTAAACAGGGGAGTTACAGAGATCGAACCTGAAAAGACCGAAGATTATATTGATTTTCTTAGGTCGCTTAAACATATCGAGTTCTTTGACTATGAATATGAAGAAGTTATCGAAAAGGAACTGATCAAGTATTTCAACGATGAGTGTGATCTTGATACATGTATAGCTTCCATTAACGCGCAGTTATCGTGACAGGCTATTGATCATCCCCCTTTTTTCAATACTTCGTGCGCTTTTTTACGCCTCCGGTCAATGCTATAATCTTCAAAGCACGGAGGTGACACATATGATCTTTGTCTGGTATATCTCATTATTTGCACTCATAATCGTAGGGATGAAGTTTTTCGGTAAGGGGAAATGGAACGATGACGTCCTTTCATTTGACCAGACCAAGGCCTTTCTGGGTTTCTGTGCCGTTTTAATCGTCTTCCATCATATGTCTCACAGGACCATTGCGAACTGGATACCGCCGTTTGTTCAAAGACCCGGCCTTGCACCATTCGTATATGTCGGATATCTCTGTGTTGCGGCTTTCTTCTTCTGTTCCGGATACGGTCTTTATAAGAGCGCGAAGGCAAAGCCCGGTTTCTTCAAGAGATTTCCGTTAAGACTTATTCCGATAATCATTCCATTCGTAATCACTTATGCGGCCTATATCATCATGATGAAAGTAAGGAATATTCCTATTGTATTTCCTAAGTTCACGGCTATGGGCGGTCCGACGACTATACATCCTTATTCCTGGTATATACCTTGTCTGATCCTTATGTATCTGCTCTTCTTCTTCGGATTTGCATTCTACAAAAAGGACTGGTTCGGTATCCTCATAGTCATAGTCGGAACATTTGCCTATAAGGTATTCTGTGTCAGGTATCTGTACGGAACATGGTGGTATAATACCGTCCATCTCTTCCCGATAGGTATCTTTTTCGCCAAGTACGAGAAGAGCATCCTTAACAGCCTTAAGAGATTCTATTTTGTAAAACTGATCATATTCTTCCTTATAACAGCCGTAACTTTTGCTTACGGAAACTATTTCTACGAACTGGCCGAACTGTTTAAGATCAAGCTCGGTACAGGGGAAAAGGCTTATCTTATGCAGCAGGTTCCGATCTATTTTGCCCAGATGATCTCAGCCATAACCTTCTGTCTGTTTATCCTTATGCTCGGCCTTAAGATAAAGATCGGAAACCCCGTACTGAAGTTCCTCGGCAAGATGACACTGGAGCTATATCTTGTTCACGGCATCTTCGTACATCTGTTCAGCTTCGGTCTTATCACGAATGATATGAGGTATAAGCCTCTTAAATATATAAAGAGCGTACCGCTCTATATCCTGGTCGTCCTAATTCTCTCGATCCCTGTTTCTTTCGTCATCTGCCTCCTTGATCATAAGATCAGTATGCTCTTATTAAAGAAAAAGAAAGAGTCAGCAAAACTTAATTGACTATTTGTTCTTTAAAGTGCTACAATTTAACGAATTATTCTTAAAGAAGGAGGAAAAAACATGAACAAGCCAATATTTGTAGGCTCTGCTGTAGCAATCGTTACACCATTCTGCAGTGAAGGAGGTGTGAATTTTAAGAAGCTTGAGCAGCTTGTTGATTTTCACCTTCAGAACGGATCAGACGCGATCGTAGTATGCGGATCGACAGGTGAGGCATCCACCATGCCTGATGATGAGCATATCGATACGATCAAGTGTGTTGTTGACGCTGTCGACCACAGGGTTCCTGTTATCGCAGGTACGGGTTCCAATGATACGGCTCACGGTATCAGACTTACCAAGAGAGCATGTCAGGTCGGAGCAGATGCAGCTTTGATAGTTACGCCTTATTACAACAAGTGCACACCGGAGGGTCTTTACAGACATTTCAAGGAAATGGCCGAAAACTGCGATGTACCTGTTGTTCTTTATAATGTCCCTTCAAGGACAAACGTCAATATTTCTCCTGAGGTCCTCTATAGATTGGCCGATGTTGAAAACATCAAGGCTGTAAAGGAATGTAACCTCGGACAGGTTCCTGAGATATTGAGCCTTTGCGGAGACAGATATGATCTGTATTCGGGAGAGGACGGACTTGTAGTTCCTTTGATGTCTCTCGGCGGTAAGGGAGTTATTTCCGTAGTCGCTAATCTCCTGCCTTCAAAGATGAGCAGGATGGTACATGCTTTTATCGAAGGCGATATCAAGACTGCTAAGGATATCCAGGTTGAGATCATCCCTCTTGTTAAGGCACTGTTCTGCGAAGTTAATCCGATCCCTGTAAAGGAAGCGGTTGACTATGTCGGATTTAAGACAGGCGAGTGCAGACTTCCTTTGTGCGGTATGTCCGAGAAGAACAAAAAGACACTTATCGAGGTCCTTTCAAAGTATGATCTTTCCCATATCAATTCTTTTTTGGAAGGAGTTGAGAAATAATGTCTCTCAGGATACTGATGAACGGTTGCTGCGGTTACATGGGACGTGCGATCGCAGGGATCTGCAAGAAGGAATCTGACTTTGAGATCGTCTGTGGTGTTGATATTTCAGACAACACTGAAGGCTTGGATTTCCCGGTCTTTAAGAATGCATCTGAAGCAGATGTTGATTTTGACGTTATAATCGATTTTTCGCATTTTTCCTGTATCCCCAAGATCTTCGAACTTGCATTGAACAGGAAAAAGCCGATCGTTTGCTGTACAACGGGTCTTTCCGAATCTGACCTTAAGATCCTTGAGGATGCTTCCAAGGAGATCCCTGTATTTAAGTCGGCCAATATGAGTCTCGGGATCAATGTTATGATCGCTCTCTGCCGTAAGATGACGAATATCCTTTATCCGGGATATGATATCGAGATCGTTGAAGCACATCATAACAGAAAGCTTGATGCACCTTCCGGAACTGCTCTTATGATCGCGGATGCCATAAAAGACGAGATCGAGGGTGATGTAAATTATGTTTACGACAGACAGTCCGTAAGACAGAAGCGTGATGTCAAGGATATCGGTATCAGCTCGATCAGGGGCGGCAATATCGTCGGTGAGCATGAAGTAATGTTCATCGGTGAAGAGGAGATCCTTAAGATATCACATTCTGCTCAGACGAGAGATGTCTTTGCAAGGGGTGCTCTTGCAGCTGCCCGCTATGTTTACGGTAAAGAACCCGGATATTATGATATGTCCGATATGATTCAATTATAACTGGAGGTCTTATATGAACTTTTTACCATTGTTTTTATCAGCTGATGCAACGGCTGCCGATGCTGCAAGCGGTACTTCACAGCTTATCGTTACCGGTGTCATGGTCGTAGGTCTTGTTGCGATCATGTATTTTGCAGTTATCCGCCCTCAGAAGAAGAGGGAGAAGGCACTTAAGGAGCAGATGGGCAAGCTCCGTGTCGGTGATTCTGTCGTTACTATCGGCGGAATCGTCGGACGTGTAGCTAACATCAAGGAGGATGAGATCACGATCTCCACATCCCTTGCAAATACTCTTATCACTTTCCAGAAGTCTGCAATCAGTACGGTCGTTAAGCCTGAGGAAGAGAAGAAGGAAACTTCTGCAGTAGATAAGGCTAAGGCCAAGAAAAAGAAGTTCAAGCTCAAGGACGAGGAAGACGAAGAGTAAGACTTTGGATTTTGATATTAACGGGGTGTCTCAGACGGAAGTTTGAGACCCCCTTTTTTCTTTTTTGTATTTATGATTCTTCCTGTTTGTTTTATACTATTACAAAAGAATGAGGATTGGTTATGGCGCGTATTCCGGAAAGTGTTATACAGGAAATATTGGATAAGGCTGACATCGAATCGGTAGTCGGTAAATATGTCTCTTTTACTAAGAGAACAGGCGCCAATCTGTTCGGGCTTTGTCCTTTCCATTCCGAGAAGACGCCTTCTTTCTCTGTATCTCCGCAAAAGGGTATCTATCATTGTTTCGGCTGCGGAAAGACCGGTAACAGCATAGGTTTTATCATGGAGATCGAGAAGATGTCCTTTATCGAGGCGGTAAAATACCTCGGCAAGGAATACGGTGTCGACATACCGGAATCTTCTTCTGATTCGTCTGACAGCAGGAAGGAACTTAAAGAGCGCGTTTATGCACTTCTTACCGAGGCGGCGAGGTTTTATTATCTCAGTCTTAACAGTGACGAAGGGCAGTTCGCGAGAAAATATGCCGCCAAGAGAAACTTAAGCAATGCCACGTTAAAGAACTTCGGTATCGGCTATTCTCCCGATAAGTGGGATGCTCTTTATAAGCACCTCAGTGCCAAGGGCTATTCGGACGAAGAGATGCAGTCTTCGGGTCTTTTTATCCAGAGCAAGAAGACGGGTAAGCTTCTTGATCTTTTCAGGAACAGGCTCATGATCCCGATATTCGATGCTTTCGGTAAGATCGTTGCCTTTGGCGGAAGATCCATGGGCGATGAGATGCCTAAGTATATTAATTCTCCGGATTCGGCCGTATATAAGAAGCAGGAGCATCTCTATGCTTTCAACTTTGCCAAGAAGTCAAGGGAGAAGCAGCTCATCATCGTTGAAGGCTATATGGATGCCATAGCAATGCATCAGGCAGGGATAAAGAACGCCGTAGCAGCTCTCGGAACGGCATTTACGGATTCACAGCTGAGACTTGCTTCCAAGTATTCCGATGAAGTCGTTTTCTTTTTCGATGCGGATAATGCGGGACAGGCTGCTGCGATAAGAGCAGTCAAGATGATGCTGGATCATTTAAGGAAGCATACGGGACTTAAGCTCCGAATCAAGATCGCCTGTGTTCCTTCAGGTAAAGACCCTGATGAATTTATCAAAGAGAACGGTGCAGACGAGTTCCGCAAGGTCGTAAGAGCCGCCAGGGATGTTGACGATTATCTGTTTGACCGGGCCTATAACGACTGCATGAATAATAACGAACTTGATGTTCCCGCATTTGAAGACAGGATAATCGAGTACGGCTCTTGGCTGACTGATGAGGTCAAGCAGTACAGATTCGCGTCGAATGCCGCTTTATATATCAAGGCTCCTGACGAGATCCTTGTTAAGAAGATGCACGAGATCTCGGATAAAGAGACCTCAACGGCCGAGAAGCAGTCGCTAAGATCTATCGAACGCGAGAATAATGATGAGATAGAGAGAAGAAGAGTCTCAAATCAGGAATCCAAGTCCAAAAAGGGAATATCCGATGATTTTGTAACCGAACTTGAGATGGATGTCTTATGCTATGCCGTCCTGCTCAAGGGGGACCTCTATAACAGTTCGTTCATTGATACGCCTGATATCATAAGGCCTGCGGATTTTTACGGTAAGAACATGAAGGAGATAGTTACTTTCTTCCTGAGTAATTTCATTCCGGGAAACGGAGTCAAGGAAGCTGTACTTATAGGTGAGCTCCGCAATTATAATCTTAACGGTGATCAGGCCGAGAAGATATATTTCAGGCATTCGGACAATATCCCTCTCGATATGCCGCTTTCAAAGCTCAGAAACGAGTATCTCGTAAGACTTTACAAGCTCAGGCAGGAAATGCTCCGTCAAAAGAAGAATTATATCCTCCGCCGTCTCGACAGGGCTTCATCCGAGGATGAGAGCAACAAGCTTTATGAGAGCCTTAAAAAGATCGAGATGGGTCTCGATTTCATTAAGAAGCAGGAGGAAAAGCTTTGACGGTCGCTCTTTCGGACAGGCTCCTGATGGTCTATAACGCAATAGATAAGGAACGATCTCTTAAAGGCAGGGTGATCGACGTCGGTTCCGACCACGGATTTCTCGCGCTCCGCTGTCTTGAAGATAAGATAACACCTTATGTCATCTGTACCGACATACATAAACAACCTGCCGAAAGAACGAGAAAGTGCCTTGAAGATAACGGCTTTTCGGATATTTCCGAAGTATTCTGTACCGACGGCCTAACGGGAATAGACCTTAAAAGATACGATAATGTCGTGATGGCAGGTCTTGGCGGGAATACTATCATGAGTGTCCTGACAGAGGTCTTGAAAAGGACGCCCCATGACATACTGAAGGAAGTTGATCTTATCCTCCAGCCGCAGAAGACTTCAGATGAACTCAGGGTCTTTCTTGCGAAAGAAGGATTTGAGATAGTTTTCGAGGATACGGATACGGACAGGGATCTCTTTTATGTTCTAATAAAAGCAAGATTTACAGGCATAAGTCATGAATTGACTTTGGAGGAGAAATATTACGGGCCGTGCCTTCTTTTAAGGAATGACGACAAGGCCGTAAGATATAAGGAACATCTGGATGAGATATTTAAGATCAGAAGCCGCGGTAATCCCGAGCTTCGGAAATTATTGGAGGAAAGACATGTCTTGTAGGATCTCGGATATCATTGAAGTTTTGGAGGAACTGTTTCCGCTTTATAATGCCATGGAATACGATAATCCCGGCCTTCTTTGCGGGGACCGTAACGGGTCTGCCGATAACATTCTTCTGACACTCGACTGTACTTCGGATGCGGTAATGGAAGCAAAAAAGCTTAACTGCAGTCTTATCATCGCGCATCATCCCCTGATCTTCGGCGGGATCGACAGTATCAGCCTCGATAAGCCGACAGGAAGGATCCTGACGGAACTTGTCAGAAATGATATTGCCCTTTATGCATGTCATACACAGCTCGATTGTACTGACGAGTTCGGAAACAGGGCGATCGCTTCCGCGCTTGGCCTTGAATCCCGGAAGCTGGAAGGTGCGACGATCGGAGTGATCGCTGAGACTGACTCTGATATCAATATGTTTTCGCGAAAAGTAACGGAGAACTTAAGATCGAGCGGAGTCATAACCTTAAGTCCTCCCGAAAAGCATGTCGGAAAGATCTTTATCCAGGGGGGTTCCTTCGACGAGGAGAATATCGATGCCATCGTGTCTTCCGGGGCTGACACTGTCCTGACGGGTGAGATGAAGCATCATCATATGGTGCTCCTTTCCGAGTACGGTATCGGTACTTTACTTTGCGGCCATAATGCTTCCGAGAGGATATATCTTCCGGAACTTAAGAATGTGCTCGACAAGAAAGACATGGGCGTTCAGATTTTTGTTGATAATGGCAAAGAAACAACGTTGAATTATAAGGGTTAATTCTTTAAAATATTTATGTTTTCAAAGGCAGGCTCAGACAACCGCGCACATCTATGCGAAAGCTCTTGTGTGAGGAAAGTCCGGGCTCCACAGGACAAGGGTGCCGGGTAACGCCCGGTGAAGGTAACTTTAAGGAAAGTGCAACAGAAAAGAAAACCGCCGATCTTTCGGTAAGGATGAAAAGGCGAGGTAAGAGCTCACCGGCGGTGTGGAGACACACCGGCCTTGTAAACCCCACCCGGAGCAACGTCGTGGAAAGGCATTAACTGTTGTCCGCAGGCCTTGAGGAGACGGCTTAAGCCTGTCGGTCACGGCAGGATCAGATAGATGGTTGTCCATAACCAGAACCCGGCTTACGGGCTTGGCTTTGAAAATTCATGTATATACGGAGGTCACATAAATGTCAGCAGAATCTTATTTGAGCAGAGGTGTTTCACCTACCAAGGATGATGTTAAAAAGGCAGTTGCCAATCAGAGTAAAGGCGTAGCACCGGGAGCTTTCTGTAAACTCATCGAAGATATCGCAGGCGATGATGATTACTGTGTAGCGATCCATGCTGACGGCGCAGGAACAAAATCCTCCGTAGCTTATCTTATGTATAAAGAGACCGGTAATTATGACTGGTTCAAAGGTCTTGCACAGGATTCCCTCGTAATGAATACAGATGACCTCGCATGCGTAGGATGCTGTAAGGACCTCGTATTATCAAACACTATCGGACGTAATGCACACCTCGTTGACGGTAAGGCCATTGCCAAGGTCATCGAAGGTTATAACGAGATGGTGGAAAAGCTTAACAGCTACGGCGTAGGCATCAAGATGTGCGGCGGAGAGACTGCTGACGTAGGCGATCTCGTCCGTACGATGATCGTTGACTCCACGATAGTTGCACGTATCAAGAGAAGTGACGTTATAAATGCCGCGAATATCAAGCCGGGTCATGTTATCGTAGGTCTTGCTTCGTTCGGTCAGGCAACATATGAGGATTCCTATAATTCCGGTATGTCTTCAAACGGACTTACTGCTGCACGTCATATGCTTCTTTGTAACTATTATGCTCAGAACTTTAAGGAGTCCTATTCCGACACTATCCCTGAGGATAAGGCTTACTGCGGTAAATACCGCCTGCTTGATAAACTACCGGGTGCAGATGTAACAGTCGGTGAGGCAATACTATCACCTACGCGTACATTCCTTCCTGTTATCGTTCCTGTACTCGATAAGTACAGGGATTCTATCTCAGGCATAATCCACTGCACAGGCGGCGGACAGGCCAAGTGCCGCGACTTCGGTAAGAACATAAGGATCGTAAAGGATGATCTCTTTGAGTTCCCGCCGCTGTTCAAGGCCATCTATGAGAGCGGAGAGATTCCGATGAAGGAGATGTTCCAGGTATTTAACTGCGGTCACAGGATCGAATTCTACTGTGATGAGTCCGTAGCTCAGGGGATCATCGATATAGCCAAGTCCTTCAATATCGATGCAAAGATCGTAGGTCATGTAGAAGCTCTTGAGACTCCTGGTGAAAACGAAGTAGTCATCAGAAAAGACGGTGAAGAATATATCTATAATTGATCCTTATCTGATCGTTTATCATAAGCCGGCCGCATGTGCCGGCTTTTTCGCATATTAGACAGGATTTTTTTGTTTTCGAAAACAATTTTCTTTTACAAATTTATTGTTATTATCTATGTATAGCGTAAGGAGGGTATATGTATGGCAAATATCGAGAAAAAGTGTCCTTCATGTGCCGCTACTCTGACATATGATCCGGGTTCGGCAAGCCTTGTCTGTGAATACTGCGGATATAGCGAACAGGTAGCAGGCTTTGGCCAGGGAACGGTACAGGGCGTCGGGTTCAATAATCAGACAGTCTATTCTCTTCAGGACTACGGGGTTATCAATAAGATAAACGTATGTAAGCAGTGCGGTGCAGAGATCATGGTTGCCGATAACCAGCTGTCCAATACATGTCCGTTCTGCGGTTCACATTCGATATCAGAGGTAGTCGATTCATCAAGTACGATGCCTCCTCACGGCATATTCCCGTTCTATGTAACAAAGGAGCAGGCAAAGGAAAGCTTCTTCAGATATGTTAATACATGTCATCTCGTTCCCAAGAATATCAGGGACGGTTCGGCTCTGTCGGAATTCGTCGGTGTCTATCTTCCGTTCTGGTCCTTTGATACCGACAGTGTATCGGCATACGAAGGCAAGTTCGGAACATACCGCGGTTCAGGTGATGATCAGTATACCCATTATGAGAAAAGAAGCGGCACGATAAGGAAGAGATTCGAGAATTACTGGATAATCGCAAGCGGAAGAAAGGACCTCTATAACGTATTAAAGAGAATGGACAAATGCGATATAAGAAAGCTCGAACCTTTCAGGGAGGAAGTTCTCTCGGGATTTTATGCGGAGCGTTATTCAGTACCTATCAATGAGGCGTGGGATCAGGTCCGCGGCAAGTTCAGACAGGAGATCGAGAATGCGATAGTGAACGACCTCAGAGTCGATACGATAAGCTATGTGAACTTCGAGCCGGTCTATTCCAATTCGCAGGTCAGATATTTCCTGGCTCCGTTCTGGATAACATATTATAAATATAAGGGCAAATCCTATCCGCTCCTTGTAAACGGTCAGAGCGGTAAGGCGCTTACAATGTGGCCGCAGGTATCTCCTGCGTGGGCGATACTTATCGTATTTGCTATCATAACCATATTCTTCTTATTGATATTCGGTTTCTCGGCTCTCAGGATGTTGTTATGGTTCAGGACATAAGTAAAAGGAGTGATCATTTGATCACTCCTTTTGATTGGTGCACCTTCAGGGACTCGAACCCGGGGCCCACTGATTAAGAGTCAGTTGCTCTACCATCTGAGCTAAAGGTGCATTTGTTTTGTCAACGTTGATAATTATATGTTTTGAGTAGCCTATTGTCAACAACTATTTTACTTTTTTCCGAAAAAGCCGGTCATATCCTCAGTAGTGAATTCTTCACTCAGAGGAAGGCTTACGGAGCAACCTTCCTTAGCAGCCTTATAGATGCCCAGAAGGTTATCGACGGATGTGTATCCGGCATATGCATCAGCCACCGGCTGAGTGTCGTTGTCGATCGCATTCACAAGATCCGCATAGATCCCCGTGTGAGGATTGAGTGCATATGAGAAAGACTTAAATCCGCCTTTACCGAGCTGCTTTCTGATATATCTGAAATTGATCTTCTTTCCTTTAGCATTACGGATATCAAGGGAAGGCTTGCCTCTCTTAAGGCCCAAAGAAACGGAACCTTTTTCTCCGAATATCGAGAACATTGCCTCCTTGCCGTCAGGAAGTGTTGCCGTAGTACCTTCGATCATGGCCAGTGCGCCGTTATCGAGTTCCATTATCGCCATTCCGACATCCTCGGCTTCAATGTCTCTTAACCTTTGAGCAAGCTTGGATGTTACGGAGACTGCCTTGGAATCCATGAGCCACAGCAAAAGATCGACCGCGTGTATCGACTGGTTCATGAGGGCACCGCCGTCACTTTTCCATGTTCCGCGCCACGCGGCGGAATCATAATAATCCTGACCATGCCCCCAGCGGACACAGATAGTTCCGTGAGTGATCTTGCCGAATGCACCGTTTTTGATGTCTTCTCTGAGGATCCCTACCAGCGGGAAGTATCTGTAGATATGACCCATGGCTATCTTTTTATTCAGGCTTTTCGAGAGCTCGTAAAGCTCCTTGCTCTCTTTGTTTGACATAGTCATTGGTTTTTCGAGAAGGATATTGATGCCCTTATTAAGGCAGGTCGTCGCGATCTTGTAATGAAGTCCGGAAGGCACGGTAATGGCACAGATATCGACAGTTTCATTTGAGAGCATATCCTCATAATCCGAATAGATCTTAACGCCTGTAAAGCCGCGCTCGGCAAGGACTTTCTTGGCGTGATCCATGGCAGGGTCAGCTACGCAGATAAGTTCAAGTCGATCCTTGAGCTTTGAATATGCTTTAAGGTGTTTTTCGGCTACACGGCCGCATCCGATGACGGCAACCTTATATCTGTTCATAAAAAATCCTCCGCGGGGCTTCAAATATGATTAGTTTATCATTTTGTTTGATAAAATACATATATACTTTTCGAAAAGGAGCCCGAACCATATGAATATGCGTGACATCATAGCCAAGAAAAGGTACAGCGGAGCACTTACGGGCGAAGAGATCGCCTTTTTCGTAAAGGGTGTAACAAACGGGGAGATCCCGGATTACCAGATATCTGCGCTTCTCATGGCGATCGTTCTTAACGGTATGACCGATGAGGAGATGACGATCCTTACGACCGAGATGGCCAATTCCGGCAAGATAAACGATCTTTCCTATCTTGGCTGCAAGGCAGTCGATAAGCACAGTACGGGCGGAGTCGGAGATAAATGTACCCCTTTGATCCTTCCTCTTGTGGCTTCCTTCGGTATCAAGACAGTGAAGCTGTCGGGAAGGGGATTAGGTTTTACGGGCGGCACTGTAGATAAATTCGAATCAATAGAAGGATTTAATGTTAACGTCAATGCGGCGGATTTTCCAAAGTTGATAGAGAGTAACGGAATGGTCATATCCGGTCAGACACCTGATCTTGCACCGGCTGATAAGATCCTTTATAGTCTCCGAGATGTCACTTCGACGGTCGATTCGATCCCTCTTATTGCTTCGAGCATCATGAGTAAGAAGATCGCGGGAGGCGCTAAAGCCATCGTACTTGATGTTACATGCGGTGAAGGCGCATTCATGAAGGATATCGAACAGGCAAGGAAACTGTCATCTGCCATGATCTCGATCGGTAAGCTCGCGGGAAGGGAAGTTACATGCGTCATAACATCCATGGACGAGCCTCTCGGAAGAAACATAGGTAATGTCCTTGAGATGATGGAAGTATTTGAAGTTCTTCAGGGTAACGGGGAAGATGATCTTGTCGAAGTCGTGACTACCCTTGCTTCCCACATGATCAAGCTGTCAGATGCAAAAGAGAAAGATCTGCCTATAGATGAGATCAAAGAGATATGTAAGACAAGGCTTAAAGACGGAACAGCTCTCGAATATTATGACAAGCTCATAATCGGACAGGGAGGACTTATCCATTCTACAGGTTCGCCTGTATACAGGGACTATCCTGTAGAAGTCATGCGTCTTACGGCGCCTTGCGACGGATATATTTCCGCGGTAAAGGCTGATATGATCGGTAATTCATCTGTGGAACTCGGCGCGGGAAGACTCCAGAAGACCGATGAGCTTGATTACGGTGCGGGGATCTGTATCTATAAGAAGATCGGTGATAAGGTAAATAAGGGCGACGCCATATGTGCTCTCTATAAAGGAAAGAATGCAACTGTTGACGAAGACAGGCTCGAGAAGGCAGCAGAACTTGCATTTGACGCATTTGAGTATTCATCCGAACCTGTGGACGATATCAAGGTTATTCTTGATGTTTGTTGCTAAATCAAAAGAAGATGTGTATAATTCAAAAGAACAAATGTTTGAAGAGGTTTGAATGGCAGTTGCAAAAGAGGTCTATATCGGAATAGATCCGGGTTATGCGATCACGGGGTACGGTGTGATCGAGAAGGTAGGAAATAAGCTTACCATGCTTGATTGCGGCGTTATTTCCACCAAACCCAACGTGGAATTCCCTGAAAGGCTCCTGGCGATCAATACCAGGATCTCTGCTTTGCTAGATTTCTATAAGCCTGATTATATGGCAGTCGAGGAACTGTTTCTGGGTCACAATACGACTACGGCTATCGGAACCGCACAAGCCAGAGGAGTCGTAATAGTCGAAGCCGCGAGGAAGAATATCCCGGTCTTTGAATTTACCCCGGGTCAGATCAAGCTTGCAGTAACAGGCTACGGCAAAGCCGACAAGAACCAGGTCTCCCAGATGGTCGTACGTCTCTTAGGACTTAAGGAAATGCCTAAGCCTGACGATGCCTGTGACGGACTTGCAGTTGCGATCTGTCTTGCAAATACGGGCGTCGCATTTGCCGAGAGAGCCGTATCGGGTTATCAGTACGGAAGATACGGCAAGAGAGATTTTTTCTGATAGGAGATTATTTTAATGTATTCTTATATCAAGGGAACACTGGTAAGAAGAACTGATGAAGTGATCGTAGTCGAGAATAACGGGATCGGCTATGAGATCATATGTCCGTTTCTGATGTCTTCCGAACTCGGACCTTGCGGGGAAGACGTTATCATCTATCTTTATCAAAGTGTCAAGGAAGATGATATCTCATTGTTCGGATTTACGTCACAGGAACAGAAGGACATGTTCCTGCTTCTTATCACCGTAAGTTCCGTAGGACCTAAGAGTGCCATGTCAGTCTGTTCCCAGATCAAGCCCGACAAGCTCGCGGTTGCCGTAATGAACGGTGATGTCAAGGCACTTACCAATGTTAAGGGCTTAGGCAAAAAGACGGCCGAGAGGATCATCCTTGAACTTCGCGATAAGCTTAAAAAGACTTCTTCCGCATCTTCTTCACCTGTCATTTCAGGGGCAGGATTTACTTCATCCGATCCTTCGCTGTTTGAAGATGCGGTCAATGCACTCATGGTATTGGGGTACAAGGAAGACGATTCGAGACAGGCGGTTTCCGCTTCATATGAGGACGGTGCCGAACTTCAGGATATAATCAAGAACTCACTTAAGAAGATGGTAAGGTAAAGGCTTATGGACTATAACAGTTTCGGCGATTTCGGCGAAGAAGACCGCATCATAGGCAGACAGAAGCAGTTTGACGACAGGGATGAGAAGAATCTCCGTCCGATCACTCTTGACGAATACAGCGGTCAGGAAAAGGTAAAGAATAATCTCCGTATATTTATCTCAGCTGCCAAGAAGAGAGGGGAAGCTCTGGATCATGTTCTCCTTTA
>JAILNZ010000057.1 GCA_024691135.1 Clostridiales bacterium | reverse complement strand
AAGATACCCGTCAGGCTGTCTCGAATTATACTTGAGTGAATGCCCGGCATGATAAAGGCTGATGGCTTTGTGACTTACATCCAACGGGATATCGACCGTCAGGTCTTCCATAAAGAAGTACTTTCCATCATAGTCAGGAAGCGCTCCGCCTCTGTCATTGATATTTTCCTGATAGAGAAGATAGCATTTTGTGTTCGAATCGTAATAAGAATATTCACACTCATATAATCTCTTCTCTTCGTTATATGTGAAGTCGCGGCTGAAGACGTACATATCGGGATGTTCATCATCTGCCCTTATCGCACTTCCGAAAAAAGTCAGGCACAGGATACCCGACAGTATCAGAGATAAAATGCCTTTCCTTGCCATACCGGTTCCTCCTTAGTATGTTTCTGATCCTGCAGGTCCGGCGGACGCAAAATCAATTTATTCTAACATATTAGGAGGAGAATCACACGGCATTTTTTCATTTTCCGGTTCTTTTTCGGAACGTAAAAAAGGAGAGGATCAAGCCTCTCTCATCTTATTGTAGGAAACCTCAAAAGCTTCCTTTTCCATATTGCATCGCAGGGAATAAAGCTTCACATTCTCGAAAAGCCTGTCCACCAGATCGAGCGTCTTTACAAAAGCCTCCCTGTCATAAGGCCTGTATGTCTGGCCGATGATAAGAGGATACGCCTCACTCCTCGTGATCTCGCGGATCCCGTTATCCGGGGACTGGCTCAGCATGCATATCGCCTTGAGCCTGACCTTCGTGTTTTCGCCGCGGCGGTGCTTGCCATTATAAGGCGTTCCGTAGGCATATGCCCCGTCCCCGCAGATCCTTAAAAGCGGCTTATCGTCGTTGACCATGACGGCGCGCTCCCCTAAGTTGTCGCACCAGAGCTTGGCGTGGGTGGACTTGCCCGTACCGCTCGGCGCACCGAACAGGTAGCCCTCGCCGTCGACTGCTATGCAGGAACCGTGGAAAAGGAAAGTATCATAATAAGGCATCTTCTCGCAGATCTTGCGGTACATGGCGATCTCTTCCAGGTACGAATCGGGAAACATCTCCCCGTTCTCTGTCCTCTCCCTCTCGAAAACAATGTCTTCAACGGAAGTCTTTACGGAAAAGTCAGGGGTACCCGAAGCCTCATAGCCGCGGTAATATTCGTGGACGGTCGGATAGACCGATTCTACAAATATGATCTCATCTGCGATCTTGTAGGTGCCAGTCATAAAAGGTCACTCCTCTATGGCGCCTATCTGACGGAGCTTATTTAAGACGTTCGCGACATCGGCCGCTATGACCTCACGCGGAGCGTCGTATTTTTCGAGAAGGCGTTCTATCATCTGCTCTTCGGTCATGTCCTCCTTGAGGCACTCGATGAGCTCGCCCGTGGTGGCGTTGCCCTTCACCATGCCCGAGAAAGAGGACGAACCGACAGGTACCAGTACGCTGTCGGATCCTACTTTGCGATAGATAAAGTCCTTGTTGAGTCTCATATCAGTTTACCTTGGCACCCTCGATATCCTCGATCGGTACGAACGGAAGCTCGATCACTCCGCCGTCATCTGACGTTGGCGGTGTCGGATCACCTGATGAAGTCGGCTTGGTGTTGTTGCCCGAGTCAGGTGTTGTCGTAGGCTTCGTATTATTGTTGTTATTGTTATTGTTGTTATTGTCATTCCCGCCTCCGGAAGAAGTCGGCTTGGGAGTAGGCTCAACGATTATGAGAAGTTCGCCTTCCTCTGTCTCCGGCGGAGGTACGTCACTTTGGCTGTTTGAAGTTCCGTCAGTCGTCTTGGACTCCGACGGATCCGTGGATGAACTGTCTGAAGGATCTGTCGGATCAGAAACGTCAGTTGCGCCCGAACCCGTGTTGTCCGGCGTCGTCTTGGTCTCGCCCGACGAAGCTTTGCTCTCGCCGTCAGCTGTCGCTACCGTACCCGTTCCCTGTGAACCGTCGGAAGATGCCACCTGGCTTGCCGATTCGGTGCCGTCATCCTTGGAGCAGCCCCTGATCCCGAGCAGGACTCCGACTATAACTGCTGCGGCTACAACGACCGCACATATGATAATAATGATCTTCTTCTTTTTCTCCATAACGTATCACCATCCGTTGACCCGCCTTGCGGGGATCAGATCCTCCTTCTTCCCTTTCCATAACGGAAACTGCCTAAGTAAACACTTCTTGATTATAACACAATATGATGATTTGAATGTTTCACCCAGACTACAATATTGCTCGAAAAAGAGGGGGCTGTCTCAAAACTAAATTGAGGCAACCCCTTTCATTTTGGACAACAAAAAAACGGGTTCCGAAGAGCCCGTTTATTGTTAGAATAATTTTGTGAAACCTATTCTAAACTTACAGTCTGACTATAGCAAAAACGGGGGCTATATTCAACTGTCACTTCCTATCAACACAGAATGCTTAATCCCCGTAGACGATTTGGTAAGACTCATAGATCAGGTCTTAGAGGAGATAGATTACAAAGAAAAGACCCGAAGCTCAACAAATACTTCCTGATCAAATA
>JAILNZ010000009.1 GCA_024691135.1 Clostridiales bacterium | reverse complement strand
CGATCACGCAGATGCAGCTTTCTCCGCTGACGTAGACGTCGTAGAAATGCTCGGTGCTGAGACATATCTCTATGTTACAGTTAACGGCGCACTTCCTCTCACATGTAGAGTTGACCCTACAACATCCCAGTCCAGAGTTGGTGAGGTTGTTGACCTCGCTATCGATACAAACCGTATCCACCTCTTCGACAAGGATACAGAGCAGAGCATCATTTCCTGATCTTTGTAAATCGAACATCACAGGGGCTGCCACACGGCGGCCCCTTTTTTGATGCCGTTTTTTCCGCGCGTCTTTTGTGTTTTTTATTTTTCCAACCTTTTTCTCGCGCCGTGATGTCATCCCCTGCTTCTTCCTTTTCAGGATCCTCTTCCCGGAAGCGCAGAAAAGGGCAGGAACCGTAATGTGCTCCCGCGTTTTTCCAACCCTAAGCCGTACTCCCGAGATCGTGATTTTATTTTTCCAACCTAGGGTTGGATTTTCAAAAACGCAGATTCTTTTTTCCAACCCCAGGTTGGATTTATTTTCATGATCTAAGCCCTTAAGAAGCAAAAGTCCCGTGAAACGGCACGAAAAAGAGATATTTCCAACCCTTGGGCGGATCTTATGTCTGACCGCTGTTTATTTTTCCAACCTAGGGTTGGATTTTCAAAAACGCAGATTCTTTTTTCCAACCCCAGGTTGGATTTACCTTAAAAACAGCATCCCGGTGGAGATTGTGTTATCATTTGGTGAACAGGACCTGAGGAGGAGAGAGGGATCATGTTTTACAGATTTTTGGACAAGAAGTACAGGGACTTGATGAGAGAGCATGCCCTGTCGGATGATGACATAATAACGGCTTCGTGGACTCTTAAGAATAAGCAGAAGAAGTCAGTGATCTTGTATGCGGTCCTGACTATAGTCTTCTGTGTTTTGATGCTGGCAGCGGGGATAGCGCAGTATATGATCAAACAGGTTGATCCGGTAAGGCTGGTGCCTGCGATGATCCTTGCAGTCGTGATGGTGGTCGTTTTGGGATATTTCATGCCGATAGGGATATTCAGGATCCAGTTCAACAGAGAGCTCAAGAACAATTATCCCCATCTTTACGACAGATGTAAGCTCTGATGCGGCTTTTTGTTAGCAGGTTTGTATTCAAACTGAAACACTACCGTATTTGATTTTATTTACCAAAAACTATATCATTGAATATGTAAAAATATGCTTTAAGCGGAAAGTGTGGTTTACCTATGGAAGAGATCAAAAAGTGTATGCGCCAGGCAAAGACCATCTTGTCTCAGAACGTGGGCGTTATGGATACCAATGGTCTTATCATTGCATCTACTGACCCTGAGGTCGAAGGCACGAATGATTCCTCTGTAAGAGCAGTACTCATGTCCGACGATGCTTTTTCGGGCACGGCCGGCAGGACCTATATGAAGATCGCCATAGGCGAACAGACCAAATACATCATCTACATCGACGGAGTAGAGCCTGAAGTCAGGATCTATCTCGAGCTCCTTGCCGAGTGGATCAAGTCCGCCATCAAGGAGAGAGGCACGGATGCCGAGAAGGAACTCTTCACAAAGAATGTCCTTCTCGAGAACGAGCTTCCGGGCGACATCCCTCTCAAGGCAAGAGGATTCAAGATCGACTATACGGTTCCGCGTTTTGTCATGGTCGTCAGGACTTCGAGAGAAGAAGGCAACGAGGCTCTGGAAGCTCTCCAGAACTTCTATTCCGATTCGGAAGTCGCGGACGTTATGGCTATGGACGAAAAGACGCTCATCGTCATCATGAACTGTGATGTCGAGAATCAGGACGAGTATATCGACACATCGAGCAGAGCCGTTCTTGACTGCCTCAACAACGAGACGATCACGGCGTATGTCGGCGTAGGTTCCGTAGTGCCTCTTTTCCAGAACATCTCCAAGTCTTACAGGGACGCAATGCAGTCGCTCAAGATCGGCAGTGTTTTCGAGAAGAAGCAGTATATAACCCGTTATGACAAGCTCGGCCTCGGCAGGATCATCTATCAGCTTCCTCCGACGCTCTGCCAGATGTTTATCGATGAGGTATTCCCGAACGGAGCATATGAGACTCTTGATGAGGATACTCTTACGACCATCTGGAGCTTCTTTGCAAATAACCTTAACGGAAGTGAGACGAGCCGCGAGCTGTTCGTCCACAGGAACACGCTTGTTTACAGATTGGACAAGGTGCAGAAGAATACGGGATTGAACCTGCGTTCTTTTGAGGATGCGGTACTCTTTAAGATCGCGTCCATGGTTCGTACCTATCTCGAATATACCGAGTCAGGTAAGAACGACAATCTTATCAGATAAGACAGGAACTTTTTTGAATGATCAGATTTGAAGGCGTGAAAAAGACGTACAAGTCGGGAGTGGATGCCCTGAAGGGTATCAGCTTCGAGATACTGGACGGCGAGTTCGTCTTTGTCATAGGCAAGAGCGGATCGGGCAAGTCCACTCTTATGAAGTGTATAACAAGAGAAGAAAGACCATCCGAAGGCAAGGTCTTCATCGACAATTTTGACGTATCCAATATGTCCCGTGCGCTGGTGCCTGTATTAAGAAGGCAGCTCGGCATGGTATTCCAGGATTTCAGGCTCATCCCCACCAAGACGGTAGCGGAAAATGTTGCTTTTGCAGGCGAGATCATCGGCATCAAGAAGGCGAATCTTGATACGACGGTCAATCTCGTCTTAAATATCGTCGGCATCAAGAACAAGGCGAACTGCTATCCTGAGGAACTCTCGGGCGGTGAGCAGCAGCGTGTCGCGATCGCGAGGGCGATGCTCAACAACCCGAGGATCATCGTAGCTGACGAGCCGACGGGTAACCTTGACCCGGAGACTTCCGAGAACATAATGGCGCTCCTTCTGGAGATCAACAGGGGAGGAACGACGGTCGTCATCTGTACTCATGACAGCAATCTCGTCAACAAGATGAAAAAGCGCGTTATAGAGATCGAACAGGGATATATCGTCAGAGATGACGAATACGGTGATTACAGCGGCGAGAGTAATGTCGCCAATCCGCTTACGGCTTCTTTCGGAGGCTATGACGGATATGATCCTTCCGACGAACAGGAGGATTACGGTGATTATATGGACGGCGAATCGGAACTTACTGAGATCTTCGAAGCCGCCATGACAGAGTCCGAAGCTGATCTTACGCCTGATGCCGATTTCTCGTTCGGCGACGAACCGGTATCTTCGGCAAAGGAAGAAGTGAAGGAAGAAATTAAGGAAGCCGCAGCGGAAGAGGTTATTACTCCTCCGGCTGAGCAGGAACCGCAGGATGACGGGCTTGTTTTCGATATGTCTGAGACAGCTACTGCGAAGGCAAAAAAAGACAGGAAGAAAGAAAAGAGAGCGGAGAAGAAGGAAAAGTCCTGGGTCTCCGAGATATCTTTTGACGATATCGATCTTCTCGATTCTGGGGAGGACGAATGACGGTACGGGCTTTTTTCAATTCCATAAAAGAGGGATTTAAGGGTATCATCAGACATCCTCTTGTCACGGTCGCTTCAGTTACGACGATACTTCTGATGCTCATTGTAATGAGCGCGTTCTTTATCTTCTCTCTTAATGCAAGGAGCATCATGAGAAGGATCGGGCAGCTCCCTCCGATCGAGGTCTATATGCAGCTCAATGTCTCGGAGGAAAATCTCGCCATGACTCGAAGCCTCATCAACGACGACCCGAGGATCCTTGAGGTCATCGAGAGAGATCCTTATCAGAATTATGAATACTTCAAGAGCAATCTCGGATCGAGTTCGTCGGTCCTCGATTCCTTTGACTATAATATGTATCTTCCGTATACCTTCAACGTCAAGATCATCGATCCGTCATATGCGGATGAGGTATCCGTCTATCTCGGATCTCTTCCGGGCGTCAGCAAGGTAGCCAAGGAGAGCAATGTAATGACGTTCCTTACCAAGGCGAGCTCGTTCGTCAATATTGCGACGGTCGTGAGCTTTGCAGTGCTCTTTATGATCGCTCTGTTCATCATATCGAACATGGTAAGGATCTCCGTTTATTCGAGAGCATATGTGATCGAGATCATGAAGTTTGTCGGTGCGACGAACAGCTATATCAGAGTCCCGTTCGTCATAGAAGGCGCCATAGTCGGACTCATAAGCGCCGTCTGTGCATGGATCCTCTCGATCATCGCCTACAGGTCGTTCTTTATCAAGATGATGGCCGGAATCGACTGGTCATCTTACTATGCACTTCTCCCTTATAAGTCGCTCATGTGGATGGTCCTCATCCTCTGTGTCCTTATGGGAGTCCTGATAGGTTCCGTGGGAAGCGGTATCGCAGTACGTAAATATGTAAAGGTATAAGGGTATGAGAAAGACTATCGGAAAACTTAGTTGCATTCTTCTGGCGGTCCCGGTGATCTTCATCGTGGCGGGACTTCTGTCCTGTCCTTATAAGGCGTATGCGGATGACGATACGATAAGGACTTTTAAGTATCTCTATGACGTAACGCAGGGAGACATCGACGCGAAGAAGGCCGAGAGAGACAAGGCCGTGCAGCAGGCGGCGGAATACGAAGCGCAGGCCAACGAGCTCCGCACGCAGAAGGGCGAACTTCAGGGAGAGCTCGAAGAACTGAACGGACTTTCCGCAGAGCAGAAGGCCCAGTATGAGGAGATCGCACATCAGCTCGCGGAGGCCCTCATCGCCAAGTCGGAGGCCCTCGATACGTATGTCAAGGCGCAGGAGAACCTGATCGAGACGAGAGAGATGTTTTCGAACAGGATCTCGGTTATGTTTGAATATCAGAATAAATCCACGCTCGAGGTCCTTCTCGAATCGGATTCGATCGCGGGTTTCTTTACGAATATGGAGATGATCTCGCTCATCGCCGACGCGGACAATCAGGCCGTTGACCAGATGCAGATCGCTCTTGACGATGCGGAGCTCCAGGCGGAGGTCGCACTTCAGGAAGCGGAGGACATGCAGGCCATAGCGGACGAGAAAGCGGCTCAGCTCAAGGAGCTCGAGGACCGTATCGGTGTCACGACCGCAGCTCTCGATGATGTATCGACGAGACTCTCGGAAGCCGAGCAGAAGGAGATCGAGCTCAATAACTATGCAAGCACTCTCGACAGTGAGATAAAGAGCCTTCAGGATCAGCTCTATGCACAGCAGCAGAAAAAGTCGCAAAGCAGTGGCGGTTCGTCAACGGGAAAGAGCGGCGGCGGCAGCGGATCGATGCAGTGGCCTACCTGGTGTACGACGATAACTTCCACGTACGGCTGGCGTGAGCATCCTGTCTATCATGACCAGAGATTCCACTCGGGGATCGATATCGGTGCCTGGTACGGTGATTCCGTCATGGCTGCCAAGGGCGGCACGGTCATCCTCGTAAGCACACCGGTCCCGGGTCAGGACACAGGCGGATCAGGTTACGGCAACTATGTCATCATCGATCACGGTAACGGACTGTCGACACTCTACGGTCATATGAGAAACGTGTATGTATATAACGGTCAGACCGTATCCGCGGGCGAAGTCATCGGCGAAGTCGGAAGTACCGGAACGTCGAACGGACCTCACCTTCACTTTGAAGTCAGGGTAAACGGATCGACCGTTGATCCGTTGGGTTATCTGCCGTAAGGAGAAAGAGCCATGTGCGGGGACAATTTCTACGACAGGCTCTCGGCCTATTACGATATCATGCAGGATGAAATGGATCCTTCGCATCTTTCCGGCATCTGTCTCGATCTCATAGCCAAGCACCTGAGCGCGCCGGGCGACGGCTCCGGGGGAAGAAAGCTCCTCTGCGACTTAGGCTGCGGCAACGGAAGGGTCACTTCCCTTTTCGCGAAAAAGGATTTTGATCTTATCGGCGTTGATTCCTCCCCCGAGATGCTGAATACCGCAAGAGAAAACGATCCGGAGATCCTCTGGATCTGCCAGGACATAACAAAGCTCGATCTTTTCGGCTCATGCGACATCTTCCTGTGCCTTCTTGACACCATAAATCACTTAACGGAAAAAGAAGACCTAAAAGGCCTCTTCCTCTCGGTATCGAAGTTCCTTAACGTAGGCGGCGTCTTCATCTTTGACGCGGCGACAAGGAAACACTTTGAGGAAACACTCGCTGATCAGGTCTTTTTCGAGGATTATGATGATTTTACGCTCCTCTGGGAGAACAGATATGATCCGGAAGAGCGGTTCAACGAGGCGTTCCTGACACTTTTTGAAAAGGAAGATGACGGAAGATACATAAGGTCTGACGGTGTCATCACGGAGCGTTTCTACGAAAAGGAAGACTTCGTAAAGGCCGCGGCGCAGGCGGGCCTCACGTTCAAGGAAGACAGGGAAGACGGCGAACGTATATTTATGGTATTTAAGAAAGAGACATTATGATAGACGAGAGTTTTTACCACGCACCGGGCGCACCGCTCGACAACAAGACCGACTATCTGGTCAGGGCAACTGCTCTGAACGGTCACGTCCGCGCCTTTGCAATAAGGACGACGGAAACCGTCAGGGAAGCCATGAGGATCCATAAGACCTCCCCCGTGGTCACGGCCGCGCTCGGAAGGTTCATCACCGGATCCCTGATGCTCGCGGAGAACATGAAGGGTGACGACGACAACCAGACGACGATCATAAAATGCGACGGACCCGTCAGGGGAATGACCTGCGTCTGCGATTCCAAGGGACATGCCAGGGCATATCCGGTCGTAGCCGATGTCGAGTCGACATACCACAGGCCCGGCAAGCTCAACGTCGGAGAAGCAGTCGGCCGCGGGATGCTCACCGTGATCCGCGATATCGGCCTTAAGGAGCCCTATGTCGGATCGGTCGAGCTTCAGACGGGTGAGATCGCCGAAGACTTTACATACTATCTCGCGGCATCCGAGCAGACGCCTTCCGTAGTCGCCCTCGGCGTATCGATCGACAAGGACGGCGTGAAAAACGCGGGCGGCCTCATAGTGCAGCTCATGCCGGGCGCAAGCGAGGAAGACATCGATTATATCGAGAAGCGCGCGAACGGCGGCTTTCCGGACATTACCTTCCTCATGGAGGAGGGCTTCAATCCCGAGAAGATAATCGACATGTTCCTGGGAGACCCGGAGGTCTGCTTCCTCAGCGGATCCGAGGTAAGCTACAGGTGCAACTGCTCCGAAGAGAAGATGAGCAGGGGGCTCGCGACTTTGGGCAAAGCCGACCTGGAGGAACTCGCCAACGACCCCAAAGGGATCGATATCGAATGTCACTTCTGCGACAGGAGATATCACTTCACGAGCGAAGACATAAAAGAGCTTCTCTGACCCCCGGTGTTCGAAAACGGGCAAAACGCCCTTCTGTGAACATTTTCGGGAATTTTCAAATAACTATTGCATCCAAATCCAAACCGTGATATATTATTCGAGCGCGTTCAGGCGCATCAGCTAGGAAATCGGAGATTGCCGCAATATGCGAGCTGCGCATCATCTGCGGGTAACTTCGACGGAGCGAGTCGGTCATAAGACCGGCGATTCTTAATAGATCCGGCAGCGTGTGTTTTGGAAGACACATGCCCAGGGCCAAAGTGTTGTTGACAGACGGTAACTGGTTGCCTGGGTTTTTGATTGGGACCAAAAGAAACGCCCGGGAAGGTTGAGAATAAAATACAGCATTACATGGAGGAAAAAACATGGCAACACAAAAGATG
Organism: Clostridiales bacterium; assembly: GCA_024691135.1. GTDB lineage: Bacteria > Bacillota > Clostridia > Saccharofermentanales > Saccharofermentanaceae > Saccharofermentans. The sequence goes on along the minus strand of JAILNZ010000009.1, from coordinate 111 downwards.
AGAATCAAGATTAAGGCTTATGATCACGAGCTTCTCGACCAGAGCGCAGCAAGGATCATCGATGCAGTTCAGCGCACAGGCGCAAGCTACTCAGGTCCGATCCCGCTTCCT
>JAILNZ010000001.1 GCA_024691135.1 Clostridiales bacterium | reverse complement strand
GAAGCCACATAGGAAGTCCAGGTGGTAAGTCCCGAAGGATCCGGGTCTCTTCCGAGAAGGCCTCTGTAGATCCTTGTGACGAACATTGCTTTGTCGGTATAGATATCGGCGGGATCCGTAAGAAGAAGGTCTCCCCTCTTGACGCCGTAGCTCTCGCAGATACCGGTAAATTCGGGTGAATCGATAAAACAGGCGAGCGCCCTTCTTCTCGTCATTCCGAGATGGAGCTGGTCGAGCCAGAAGGCTTCTCCCGATTCGTCGGGTTCCCTGTCCATCATGGCGTTATATAAGATCCTGATGTATTCCTTGTCTGTGAGCGAGGCTTCATCGAACTCCGTCGAATAGATGAAGTAGTCCATGAGCTTTGCGGCATCCAGTTTGCCGCTGGCCATACCTTCCGTCCAGAAGTCATAGCCTTCCTGATCATATTCGCGCTCCAGGACCGTATTATAGACACGGTTAACGAACCCTCCCAGACCTTGATCATCCGGGTATGTCGATGCCAATGCCGTAAACGGGATCCGGATCACCAAAAACGCTGCAAGGACGGCGCCAATTAGCCTTGTAATCGTTTTTTTGTACATTTGGTCCCCCCGAAAAAGTTAGCTTTTGAAAAATTAACATTTAAATGATACCATTTTGAAAAAATATAGTCATATGCTTTATATTGAAATTCTGTTACAATTTAGATATAAAATCGTGGGAAAGGAATGCCTCTATGCGTCTTGTCGGATTTGTGCATTTTCTGCAGGGACAATTGAATGACTTTTTCGAGGCGTGCCTTCCTGAGACGGGAAAGCAGTTCGAACCGAACGGCAGGCATAAGCTCCTTACTGATGTTGCGGGCAATTACAGACACTTCTGGGTAATGATGGATGACGAACAGGAGATCGTTGGAACGATCGCCGTTACGGACCTCCGCTATGATCCCAAGTATGCCGAAGTAATGCACAGGAACTCGGGTGAGATCAAGCATCTTTATCTTCTTAAGGCTTTTCAGGGTAACGGATACGGCAAGAAGATGGTCGCCTTTGCGATCGATCAGGCCAAGACATTCGGTTATACATGGCTCTATCTTGAGAGCACGAGCTCCAACACCCAGGCCATCGCCATATTGAAGATGTTCGGATTTGAAGAGATCGGCAGATATAATGACAATCCCGAAGTAAACGTATTTATGAGGCTCAAGCTTTAAGTTTTCCGTTCATTGCAACGATCTGCTGTATCTTGAACATCAACTGACCGTCAATGAGGAATCTGTAGAGCATTCCCGTTTTGTCGTGTAACTCCAGATATTTCCCGTAATTTACGACTATCCCCTTCATCTCGGAGATATAGAACTCCACTTTTATGGGATGTCCCTTAAGTTCGCGGTTTTTGAAGCCCCTCTTGATCTTCCCCTTGTGATAGACTATGCCGTCTTCGGGCTCAGAATCTGTCCCCTCATAGACGATCTTTTCCGCCGTGACCGTAAGATATCCGTTTCCCACATGGGCAAAATCTATGGCGTCGTATTTTTTCAGCAGCTTTGCTTCGGCAGACATGGCAAACCCGGGGAATTTTATCTGTTCTCTGGTCACCGATCTTTCCCACTCGGCATACCGGTGAAGATCCTCAAACGTCTTACTATTGCTGTCTCCGGGAGCCAGAAGTCCCGTCGGAAGCATCTTTACGCGGTTTCCGCACTTTATGCACCTGATCTCGTCCCTGCCCGTAAAACGCATCGAGAATTCGACACCGCATTTGGGACAGGCATAGGCAATATTCTGAAGTCCTGCCGCAGGTCTTCTGCTCCTGAATCTGATGCCCTTCTCGCGGGCATAATCGTTCTCGTTATAATCAAGCTCTTCCATTATTATGCTGTGAAGTTCCTCCACACTCATGGAAGCGACTTCCTCTTTGGTGAGGCTTCTTCCGAACTTCGCTTCGACCCTTCCGAGCCTTACAAATGACGTGCTCCATCTGGGATAAGTGAGGTAAAGGCCCCGGGATCTTACGAACCATACGCCCGCACCCGTCTTTTTTATGAGCTTTGCTATTCCGTCGTCAAAACCGACCGATTTGCCGTCAACGAATCTCGTTGCCTCGGGAAAGACCGCGAGCACGCCGTTTCTTCTTAAAACGCGCATCATTCCCATCGCGGCTGAAGTATCCTTGGTAAACTGCCTGATCTCGATTATCCCTGCCTTGCGGAAGAGATAGCCCCATATGCGGTTGCGGAACAGGAATTCGCCCGCAGAGAAATTGACCTTCCTTCCTCTGGTAAGGCGCATGACGGCAATGGGATCGAGATATGAAGGGTGATTTCCAAGGATGACGATAGGGCCTTCCGCCTTCCTGAAGGTCTTGTCAGGCTTCGCATGGATCCTCAGGAGAAAAGCCAGAACGGGCACGACGACGTCCGTCGCGCAAAACGAGTAGAAAAACGTACTCGGAACGTGTCCCTGTTCATTATTACCGGAAGCCATCAGTACCCTCTCTTTCGGATACATATTATCAGAGAATGCTCTTTACATAAAGGAGCAGTTCCTCCCTGTCATTTTTAAGCTCCCCTTCTATCACCTTCTCGAAAACATCCTTGAGGATCAAACCCACCTTCTTACCCTCTTTTTCCCCGAGGCCTATGATGTCGTCTCCGCTGATCTTTAAGTCTTTGATCTTTATGCAGTCGTTGTCCCTGAGGATCTCTTCCGTAAGGTCTTCCCTGATCTTCAGTAGATCCATCCTCTTGCGGCCCTTTTTTGAGTGCGACATGATGTCGGCTCTCTGAAGATCGGAAAGCTTTTTCATGAATTCCGGGGAGTATTCCGACAGATATCTTCTGACCGCGGATCTCGTCTCCGGGAATGCGTCGTGAAGCCTCACGAGATCCCCGATCTCTTTTTTCTCGTCATTCGGAAAACGGTATTTTTCGAGGAAGCTCAAAGCGATCCTGTAGCTTACTTCCTGATGCTTTTTCATGTGACCGAAGCCCATATCGTCCAGAACGAACACGTCGGGCTTGCCTATATCGTGAAGGAGAGCTGCAAGGCAGAGATCGGGCTCCCTGTTTTCGAGAAGAGAGAGCACGCTCAAAGTATGCTCGAGCAGGTCTCTGTCGTGATATGACGAATGCTGGTCAAAGCCTTCCATTCTCTTGAGCTCGGGTATGATCACGGAAAAGACGTCTATGTATCTCCTTATGACATCCGGGGCGTATAATCCGGTTACTGTCTTTTTAAGTTCCTCCGTTATCCTCTCGGGCGAGATGTCCCTTAAAATGTCTTTTTTGAGAAGGAGCGCCTCCGATGTCTTCTCTTCTATCGTAAAGCCCAGGACGGCGGAAAACCTCAGCGCCCGAAGTATCCTTAAGGCATCTTCCTCAAACCGCATTGAAGGATCGCCGACTGCTCTTATCACGCCGTCTTCTATGTCTTTCATGCCCCCGAAAAGGTCAACGAACTCGCCATTTTCGTCTATGTAGACCGCGTTCATGGTAAAGTCACGGCGCTTTACGTCATCTTCGATGTTGCGCGTCAGAAGGACGCTTGACGGATGCCTGTGATCTTCATATTTCCCCTCGACACGGAATGTCGTTATCTCGATATTATTGTCATCGAGCACGGCGACAACCGTCCCGTGACGCTTTGCAAGATCGACCGTCTTAATGCCGTGTGCGGAAAGAATCTCTATCCCCTCGTCGGGGGTCGCGTCAGTCGCGATATCGTAATCGTGGGGCTTCTTGCCCATGATGATGTCGCGCGCGGCACCGCCTACGACGTATGCCTTAAAGCCGTTTTGTCCGTAGAGCGACAGGATATCTGTTATGTAGGATGGTAAGACTGTCATTTATGTCAGCGCCGCAAGTATCCTTCGAAGGGCCTTGGTATCGATATGCCTGCTCAGTGCGTACATCTTCGCTTCTTTTTCGATCTCGTTTATGAGGTAGTCTATATCCTTGGAATCGACCAGCGACTGCTTCTCCTCATTAGAGACCTTGCCGTAGAGCCTCTCGAGATTGAATATGAACGATTCGGCTGCCTTGTCGTCAGGCAGGGTGTTCGAGCAGAAGTGAAGTGCTTTGGCAAGTTCCGCGAGACCTTCGCAGGTCTTGGGATCAGAGACCTGTTCCTTGAGTACCAGGATCAGGATGCCCGTAAGGCCCGTGCCGTGAACGATATTGTATTTGCAAAGGAGCGTATGCATTATGATGTGCGCATATCCGATACCGACCTTCCTTGTCGAGAGCCCGGAGTAGAATCCTCCGACCGCGATCTGTTTTCTGATGAAGGTATCAGTCTTATTCTTCGTGAACTTCTCGAGGTTTCTGAAAAGTATCGTCGTCGCATTGACGGAGCTGGCCCTGTATTCCGGAAACAGCCTCGCGACAGGGCTTATATATGCCTCGATCGTGACACAGAGTGCCGTAAGTGCCGATGAGATGGTGTTGTCGAATGATACTCTCTCGGAAAAATCCGTATCGATGACAACGATCTGCGGTACGAGATTGCTGCTTATGACCGTACGCCATTTTGAGGCATCGTTATCATAGAATTCCGCGCTGGCGGTAGTCGACGAAGCACAGTTCTCCGTCATGATCGTGCAAAGGAGCGGGATCGGATTAGGAAGCTTGTCGATGCCAACGATCTGAGTAAGAGACTTCACGGGATTTGCCGAGCATGCCGCGATCAGCTTGCCGCAGTCGATCTCGGGTGAGCCTCCGATGGTGATTATCGTATCGCAGTTATATTCGCCGTATATCTTGAGTCCGCCTTCGATGTCCCTGTCCATGAGGAGATTCTCTGTCTGGCAGAAGATGAACGTCCTGAATCCTTCGTTGTTCAGATGGTCGATGAGTTCGTCGAAGGGGCGTAGCTTTCTTATGGGATTATTACAGATGACGAGGATCCTTCTGGTGCCTCTGTTCTTAAGTTCGTTGACAAGGCGCAGTCTTGAATCTTCTTCCAGGAAAAGACTCTGTGTTCCGATATCAGTCTGTATCGCGTATTTGACAATTTTCTTGCTGCCGGCCATCCTGCGCACTCCTTTTGAAATCAAATTGTATTATAACATCAGTATAATTTTCAAAAAAGTATGATTTAATTAATTCAGGATTAACAGGCAAAAACGGAGGAAAATATTATGACATCCAGATCCGGCGCTCTTATCAAGAACCCGAAGAAGATCAACGCTGTTTCTTTTGAGAATTTCGTATTAAGACTGAACACATCTGTATGCTCATACCAGAGCAGCATAAGCGGCAAATCGATTACAAGATCCGACGTTCCCGGTCAGATGACGATCGAGATATCCGCCTGCGGACAGAATGCCATCAAGGTCCGCTATATTAATCACCGTTCGAGTCTCCTTCCCGCAAAGAAGTTCATCGAGACCAAGCCTTCACAGTACGGCACCGTGGAGGAGAACGAAGACACGATCATCTTTAAGATAAACATGTTCGAAGCAAGGATCTCCAAGTCCGACAACTTCGGCATCGATTTCTATTACTGCGACAAGTTCATCACATCCACCAAGGCCGACAACGGCGGCGGTTCTTATATCACGAACTTCGGTGTCGCATCAAACTACAAGATCTCCCCTAAGGCTTCGACTGGAGAAGCTCTCTCGTTCTCGCCTGACGAGCAGTTCTACGGACTCGGCGCAAACGGCGCTTCCCTCCTTCTGAACGGCTCGAATATCCACGCCGGCAACAGATCGAGAAGAGGATCGAGGTCTTCCGATTATCAGAATGTTCCTTTCTATGTCTCATCGGCCAAGTACGGTATCTTCGTAAATACACTCAATACCGTCGACTTCTCGTTCGGATCCTGTTATGAATCCGCCGTCTCATTTTCTGTTGATGACGAGGACATGGAATATATCATCTTCGTAAGCGAAGACATGCTCGGCGTTTTAGGACTCTTCAATTCGTTCCTGGGAATATCCCATACAGCTCCTTCATGGAGTCTCGGTACAGCTGTCGTTTTCGAGGATGACAAGACAGTGACTGCAGATGAGATCCTTGAATATATCGACACCAATGCGGAAAGCGGTATCCCCTTGAGCGAAGTGTGGCTGTCGAATCTGTGGCTGTCACCCAGCGACCCTCTGGGCTTCTCGTTCGATCAGCAGAGATTCCCGAACCCTTCGGATTTCTGCAGAAGGATCCATGAGAAGGGCACGCGCGTAGGCGTTACGATCTCACCTTACATAAGCGAGAATTCCGAGTTCTTTGACGAATGTATCGAGAACGACCTCCTCGTAAAGACTTCCGACGGAACGATCTATATGCGCGACAGCGAGTGTGCGGGAGCGGCTATCCTCGACCTCACCAATATCGCGGCAAGATCCTTCGTTCAGCAGCGCGTCGATTCCCTCTTGGGTCTCGGCGTCGACATGATCGAAGCTGGCTTCAGATATACCCTTTTCGACTTCGAGGACGACGAGGTGGTATTCCACAGCGGTCTCAAGGCATCGGAGGTCAACGACTCCTTCTCGATGCTCTTCAACGAATCCGTATATGAAGCGGTATCGAGAACGAACGGTCATGCCAACGCAATGGTCATCTTCAACTCCCTGTCATCGGGAGCTCAGCTCTATCCTTATGCAAACATCATTGCGGAGAATAAATCGTTCGGTGCGATGAGCAGTGTCCTCAAGCGCGCACTTTCTCTCGGCCTGTCGGGAATTAATACCGTCAATATCGACACGCCTCTTCTCACGCCGGGCGAAGACGATCTTCTCTTTACCCGCTGGGCACAGTTCGGTCTTCTTGCTCCTCACATGAGATTTACGGTAAGTTCCAAGACCCCGCTCAGTGCTTTCTCGGGCGCTGTCGAGACGATAAAGCTCTTTTCGGGAATGCGTAAGGGCATGCTCCCTCATTTCTATTCGATCACCTGCGAAGCCGCCACACTTGGCGCTCCTTCGATGAGACCGGTATTCCTGGAATTCGAGAGCGACCTGTCTTCGAGGCTCCTCACACACCAGTACCTTCTCGGCTCCTCCATCATGGTCGTGCCGGTATTAAATGCCCAGAACACGGCAAGCTATTACATTCCGTCCGGCGTATGGACTAATCTTCTTACGAGAGAAAGGATCCAGGGTCCGTGCTACAAGAACGTGAAGGTCGACAGGAACTCGATCCCGATCTTCGTCCGTCCGAACTCTGTCGTCGTAACGACTTCACCTGACGTTCACGGCCATAGCGAGATCCTGAATAACGTTACCTTCTCCGTCTTCGAGCTCGAAAACGATAACATCTGCGCAATTGAGGTCTTCTCCGAAGATGCAAGAAGCTCGGGTGTCATAAACATCCTCAAAAAAGGTCCGAAGATCACCGTCAGGACCAAGGGATTCGGCCAGAACAAGCGCATCGTATTAAGCGGCGTCAAGAACGTCGTCAGCGTGTCCGAGTCAATGCCGAACGTTTCCGAGTGGGGTACTTCGATAGACTTTACGTCTCAGGAACTCGTGATCACCTTAGGCTGATCATGAAGCATACGGGATTATGCCCGCTTCATTACAGATCTGAACAAACTCCTGACTTCTCGAGAAGCCGTAAAAAGCCTTCTCATACTTGTCGTTCGGATTTTTTTCCATGACCGACAACCAGTAGTCAAATCCTTTCAGATCCGGAACACGTCCCATGAAAGTCGCATAGAGCCTGTATACATAAACGGCGTCGCTGACCTTCGAGTCCTTCATCTCCTTGCTGAAGAAGAAGGATGCGGCAGCTTCCTCGCCCGTGATCTCATATGTCGCGAGCTGTTTTGCCCAGTAATCAAGGCCCGACTTATCTGCGTCTCTCTCGAGTGCGCATGTATAGAGCCTCTCCGTAAAATCCTTAGTCTTCTGCGTCGGCTTCTGGCTTGATGCATTCGACGGTTTTTTGTTGCCGCCTGAGACAATGCCGTATTCGCCGCATATATCCGCCCATTCCTGGGAATTGATGAACTCTTTTATCGTGTTATCCCTGGTGAGCTTTCCGTTCTCTATCTTCCCGACCCAGAACTCCAGGCCGTCATTTTCCGGATCCCTTCCGAAAAACGTCTTATAAAGGATCGTTACGAACTCACTGTCATTCTTGTTCTTATCTGTAAATTCCTTGCTCGTCAGGAAAAACGTCGCGAGCTGACCGCCGTTGACCGATCCTGCCTCCAGCTCTGACAGCCAGTAGTTCTCTCCGTCCTTGTCCGATTCCCTCTCGAGAACGTATTTATATATCCTCTGAACGAAGTCCCTTGATGTCCCGTCGGCTCTGACGCCCGTTCCGGCGAAGAGCAATACCGGCAACAGGATCGACACTATAAGGACTGCGCTCAATGTCTTTCTGCTGTTCATATTTTCCTCCGTATCAAAACGAATTACATGTAAGATGATAAGGTTTTTCGGAAGAAATGTCCACCTGACAAAGGCATTGCCTCATTTTGTCCCCTTTTGAACAGAGATCATCCCGTAACAAAACAAGGGCCGCTCCGCCGGGAGCAGCCCTTGTAATGATCCGTTTTAAAAACTTATCAGAATCTGACGTTCGAGAGAAGATCCTCGTCGAGATTATCAAGTGAGTTCTCGATATATGTGAGGAAACCCTCGTACATCTCGTCACTCATAACTACCTTCGTAGGATCCGGAACGCCGAGAGCCTTAGCGATCTCAGAGATCTGATCAAGGTCGTCGTCCATGGATACACCGAAGATGACCGTAAGCGTTCCGCTGTTGTAGTAAACAGCGATGACAAACTGGATATTCTTAGGGATGTATTCTTCGAGCTCTTCTCTCATCTCCTTGATATCCTCTGACGTGTAGCTTATCTCACCGTCGCCGTACTTGTCGATGATCATCTTTGAAAGGTCTTCAACGAGATCCATAGCAAGATCAGCGTCACCGTTGACGATAAACTGGAACTTGCTCTTCTTGCAGATGAACTCGTTCTTGTTGAGACCCTTTGTATCGATCTCGGACTGCTCGAGGAAGAGCTGGCCTGCGTTATAGAAAGCATCGTTAGCCTTAGCCTTGTCAGTGAACTCAATAACGAGAGCGCCCTGTGTGATAAGCTCCTTCTCCGGCTTATCAAGACCGTCTGCCATAGCATAGACTGTCATGTCGCCGATGTCGTCCGTATCCCATTCGGTGATGTCGAAGCCGTAGAGTTCCTCGAGATCCATGCCGCTCTTATCAAGAGCATCAGCAGTATCCTCGATCTCTTCCAGAGCATCGTCGATCTCGTGCTCGTATTCGTCGTATATCTCTTCACCTGATGTATGGATGTAGATACCGTCTTCGAGAGAATCCATGATTTCGTCCTGATCGAGGTCCTCGATGTCTTCGAGTTCGATCTGTTCTGCCTTAAACTTCTTCTCGGCTACATCCGAGAGCTTCTTGGCAGAAGGCTTGCCGCAAGCGGCGAGAGAAGCGGCCATAGAGCCGATGAGAACGACTGCCAGAACCTTTTTCATTGTATTATTTGCCATTTTAACCCTCCATGTGAGTGCAACGCCTGCACTTTTATAAGAATAACTTAATAATATCATCCTTCCATTAGTTTGCAACCTTTTCGGGCAGACAGTTTTTGTTCTCCTGCTCGAAAAAGACATCAAACGGTGCGGATCTTACTCAAAAAGGCGCTTTTCGCCCACGATCTCGATCCCGATATCGCAGTTGACCTTTGCCTTCATAGCTTCTTTTGCCCTGCCGAGAAAATGTCCGTATTTGAACGTCCCGATCGATACCGTGAGGTCTGACCTGACAAAGATATCGCCTTCGCCCGTATCCCCGTTGAGGCCGCTGTTGATATCGCAGCTGACCACGTAGGCACCCGAACTGTTGATCTTTTGGATCGCTTCTTTGGCGGGACTTTTGACTTCGCCCTTAAAGCCCGTTCCGAATATCGCGTCGACGATGCTCCCGTATCCTTTAAGATCCCCCAGAGGCTTGACCGGAATGCCTTTTTCGAGACATATGCCGTAAAAATATCTGCCGTCTTCCGAGAAGCTGTCCTCATAAAGAAGGATTATGTCGCATTCGATCCCGCGATCTTTGAGGAGGGATGCCACAACAAAGCCGTCGCCCGCGTTGTTGCCCTTGCCGCAGACGACTGCGACGGGACCTTTAAGATCCGCGGAGTTGAAGATGGCCTGCCCCGCTCTTCTCATGAGTTCTTTTGACGGAATCTTCTCCCTGATCGTCTTCGCGTCGCTTTGGCGCATCACTTCCGTCGACACTGCTTCAAACATCCGTCTATGCCTCCCACCGGTCGTCGTCATACCGCCTGTCGTCCCGGTCATCATCATCATCCGGCTTTTTCCTGGTAGCCAGGAATACCGGTACGATGAAAGCGCCGGTCAGGACCGTCCAGCCGATACCGAAGATCAGCATGAACAATCCGTTGCTGGTTTTGTGTGCCGTCATGACCGCGCCGCCGGCGATAAGCCCGATACCGGACAGGACGAACGGTATCATGAAGATGATCGTAAATATCCTGATCCCTTTTTTGACTGCCGGTGTTGCATGGTCTATTGTATTTGCGCGTGTCTGTGTCTGCGTGCGCCCGTACATCATGTCTTCTTCGGTGAAAGGGACCGCCTCATATTCGAAGTCCTTCTCTTTCCTGAAATTCCTGATCATGAATACCAGCGGAACAACAAAGAACCCGAGTACCAGAACAAACCGGACAATGCCCGAGATCTGTAAGCGGAATTTCTTTGACACAAGATCTTTATCATATTCGCTCATTTTCCTTATGGCATCTTCGAAAACCTCGCCGGGCTTCTCTCCTGCCTCAAGACCTTTTTGCACCTTGCGGACGAACGCGTGCTCGTTATAGAGAGCGTCCGTGTCGTCGCCGATCATGCTCTCCCAGTAATAATCGGGGACCTTCAGGGCACCCGAGCGGAAATCCTCCGCCTGACCTTCCGGTATGGCATAGACAAAGAGATAATGCCGCTCATCTGAGAAGAGCTCGAGATACTTCACATATGCAAATGTCTCGAGATCGGCATAGCTATCCTTGTAATCTTCGACATACATCGTGTAGACGACGGGGCAGATCCCCGTAATGTCGTTATATTCTTCAAGTGCCTTTTCGAGAGAACTGTCGTTATCGATGATATCAATATTATCGATTATCCTCGAAGCGGGCCTGGCATAATTCTCCTCCAGCTTTTGGGGCGATTTCTTGTACGTGCCCGGTACCAGAAAAGCCATAAATAACGCCGCAAAACTGAGCAATATGATGATGCCCGATAGTCCGCCTTTGCGCGGAACGGCGTCCGAATAGAAGTATTCGTCGTCCCTGCCGTCATAATAGTGACGCCTGTACCTCGTCGCCCCCGGAAAATAAGTTTTTGAAGTCCTGCTGGATGACCCGCTGCCCGAGCCGCCGTGCGATCCTCCGCCGTGCGATCCTCCTCCGTGTGATCCTCCGCCTCCGCTGTGTGGCATTAACCTGTCCTCCCTTAATCCCTCTTTTGTTTTTCGAAAAAGATATATAATGAGGATAGCAAAAAAATGAGATACATAAATCGTTTTTTTACGGAGGGCAAATTATGAAGAACACGAAAAAGTTTGCGGCACTCCTGGCGCTGATCCTTGCATTTACCATGCTGTCCGCTGCCTGCGGCAATTCCTCAGACACCAGAAAGACAAAGTCCCGCGACAGGGACGATGACGAGGAAGAGGAAGTTGAGGAGACCGAAGAACCTGAGACCACGGAAGAGCCTGAGCCTACTGAAACGGAGGACCCGGCTGTTACGGACGAACCGGTTTCCGAGCTTCAGATGTACGGATATATCCTTGATGATGTGCTGTACTATACTTCAGGAAATGTTCTTGAAGACGATATCTTCGATCTGACAGGCCTTGGCGAACTGGCTCTTTATAACGGATTTGACGATCTTCAGAAATACGTCGGCTATGTCCTTAAAGATGTCAACGGCGACGGCATCTCGGAGCTCATGATCGTCTATAAGCCGACAGATGAGCCGGACGGCTATAACATAGTCGCGCTCTACACCATGACGGAAGACCAGTATCCGTGGCTCGCGGCTGAAGGCTGGACGAGAAACAACGTATATCTCCTGGATGACAACACGTTTATGAGTATCGGTTCAGGCGGAGCTGCCTATACATACATAAGTCTGTTCAGGCTCGATGAGGACAACAATATTGAATATACCGACAATTTTTATACCGATTACGAAGATCCCGATGACTACACTTCCGCCCTCTGCTGGTTTGTTATCATAGACGGCGAGGCCTACAATCTCGGCAGAACGGATAAATATACTCCCGATATCGGCAGTTCAGGGATACATGACATCAGCGGCGAATTTGTCCCGATCTGCGAGAACGAGCACTATTATCAGGTGGTCATAGGCGACTTCACTTATGAGGAAGCCGTAGCCAAATGCGAGGAGATGGGCGGACATCTCGCGACGATCGATTCCGAGAGGGAAGCATATACCATCGCCTCTTTCCTCGGCTACAATACTGAATTTGCACAGGTCTTTGTCGGCGAACCTACGATCACGGGCGGCGGATTCAAGGACAACGGGGGCTCCGGAGACTGCTTCATGGCGAGCATAAGCGGAGAGGACGGAAGCCTTCTTGTCACAAGGACATCTTCCGATCCGTTAGCCGATAATCCGTCTGCCTCAGGATTTATAGGATTTATCTGCGAGACTGAATACAAGTAAGACGGAAGTATCCCGTCACTTTTGTAAGATCACTTACGCCCGATCACGCGCTCATAGTCGTAGCCGCGGTCGGGTGTTATCTTACCCGGCTCAAGCGAGAAGAAGATGACTCCGTTACCCTTGACCTCAAAACTGACCTTTCCGTCCGAGCGGCCTGTCATGACGAGCGGAACTGCGGAACGTCTGAGGATCTCCTTCTGATCCCCGTTGAGGGAAGAAGGTTCTCCCATGTCGTGCCAGACTTTCAAAGGATTACATGTATCCTCATCACAGATCTCGCTCACGAATGAATATTCATTTTCCGGGAACTCGAAGGACATCTCCCTCGTCTCATCAAACCTGTTCCACAAAACGCCTCTGTATCCGCCGTCCGGGAACCTGACGATGACGGAGAAGTCGTCCTTATATACGCACTTATATTCCTGCTCCTTAAGCTTTTTGAAAAACACGAATGTCCAGAAAGTAGGCTTCGGTATGATGCCGTTCGCGACAAGTCCGAATCCGCCGTGGAACGGGGTAAAAGGCACGCCCGACTCTTCAAATATATCTCCGAAGGTCCAGTATGAATAAGCGACATTGTCGTCACCGAGCCTCGAGAGCTGGTGAGCGATATATGCGGCATTGAGGTTCGTGTCATGCAAAGGACAGTTCGGTATGTAAGACGTGTTGAATTCCGTAACATGGATATCAAGTCCCTTGAACTTCGGGAAGCTGTCGATTATCTCTCTCGTGGAATGGAGATCCGGGAATCCGTCATCCTCATTCTCCGGATCGAGCAGTTTTGCATACCCGTAGTGACCGTCAAACTTCGGCTGATCCGTGCAGTAGTGGTGACGCGAGATATAATCCGGCATCAGGTCCTCCCTGTCACAGAATTCCAGGAATGCCCTGATCCACTCCTTATCGGAACCGCCGCATACGGCAGGACCTCCGACCTTGAAGTTGCTGTTCACGTTCTTGACCGCTTCAAAAGATGCCTTAAAGAGCTTAAAGTATTCCTCCTTCGATGCGTCCTTCCAGAACACGGTAAGATTAGGTTCATTCCATACCTCAACAGGCCACGTGAGGACTTCCTCGAGCCCGTAACGGCAGATGAGATGTTCGAGCGTTACCCTGATGAGCTTTTTCCACGCCTCATAATCCTTCGGCGGAGTAACGTTGCCCTTCCAATAGAAAACGGTCTGATCTCCCGACGCCATCTTGGAAGGCATGAATCCGAGCTCGAGATAAGGCCTGATGCCGAGCGCCCTGTAGCCGTCCATGACAAGATCCAGATAAGTAAAGTTATAGTCTATCATGAACTCGCCGCCGTACTTCGTAAAGTCGCGCTCCTGATAGATCGCCATGTCATCCGAGAAAAGTCCGTGGCCCCTGATGTGCTTGAACCCGATATATTTCTGCACGAACGCCAGCTGGTCCATGTATTCTTTTTGCAGCGCGAGCCCCATCCTGCCTGTTCCGATGCAGCTGTCAACACAGTTATTGAATAAATATTCTTTGTCTTCGATCCTGATCATATATACCTCTTGTCGTGTTTTTGGAACATTATAAAGACAATCTCCCTTTTGGAAAACCTGTCAAACACAAGTCATTTTACCGATAAAAAGAATCTGTCCCGGAGGCAGATGTACCGTTCCTTCTTCTCTTCTTTTCGAAAATGATCTTCCCTTCTTTGGATCTTGTCATCAGGAGAATAAGTGAGCGCCCTGTCAAACTGCTCGCTCGTCAGGTCGAAGACATGCCCGTCCACGACATTGTAGCAGTGGTAATTCCCGTCATCGAGCAGAACGCCCTTAACTTCGCCTCCGAAGATATCCTGCACCAGAAATGCAGTTATCGAGCACTGGCCGTACGTCCTGTTTTCGGGAGTCCATTGATCCCTCATCCTCGGCGCGCAGGTCTCCCTGCACCAGATACCCGAGAGGACGTCATAGACATCGCACGGCGTACTGATCCCTTTTAAGGCCCCGCTTTTTTCCCTGACCTTCAGAGCTTCTGCGCTTCCGTAAAAACCGTATTTCACTTTGCTTTATTCCCTGTCAGAAAGTGTACTCATTTATGCCGAACGTCTTCGAATCGCCGTCCGGAAGAGCGACCTTTATGCCTTCGATATAAGTACCTGCCGGAACGATCTTTCCGTCAACCAGGAACTCGTCATCCTCCATATTGTATACGAGGTCGATCACGTTATCGGTAAGGAAATAGAAACCGTAGAATATATGACCTTCGACCGTACACAGGACTTCGTTTGCTCCATTATTGTATCTGATCAGCTGATCGTCCATCTTGTAATACAGGTCGCCGTTACGGATCTCACATACTCCCCAGACGTTACCCGAATTGGAATAATCGACTCCCTGGATCACAGCGTTGATCTTACATGTTTCCAGATCTAAGAGATATATATCGTCTATACCGTACGGCTGAACTGCCGCAAGGGTTCCTTCGCGTGTGAAAGACTCAACGTTATTCAGATAATCCATTTCCTCGCCGGTTGCTACATCATATCTGCAGAACGTTCCGGCCAAAACGTAACTGTCCGCCTCGATATAGTAAATGGTCTTATGTTCGACATCCGCATCCCAAAAAATGACTTTGCTGTTGATCTGAACCGCATCATCAAAAGAATCATCTGTAAGCTTCAGTGACATGAGTCCGTCAGTCGGCTCTGTTCCGCCCGCGTACGAACTGAACGTGAAGTAAAGAGTGTCCCCGATCACGGCACCGTCATATATGGCATTCACGAAGGTATATCCGTCATCATATGTTTCACTTTCAAATTCGATCCACTCCGTTACCACGTGGGAATATATATTTACATGACATAACCCGTTCCATGTCGCATAGTAGACTTCGTCATTATATTCACCGAAAACATAAAGCGGATCTTCACTGCGGGCTATCTCTGACCAGAGTCCGTTCTCGTCTTTTCTTGCGATATGGTACCAGCCGTCCTTCAGTTTCTGATACTCGATCTTTTGACCTCCGCTGATCACAGGTACCGTAGGATCCGGTTCCGTCTCATCAGGCAGGCTGTCAGTAGGATCAGTAACACCTGTCACATCCGTCGCCTTAGACTTAGTCTCTTTGCTGTCCGTGCTTTGGCTTCCGATGTCAATGGTACAAGCCGACAGACCGGCCATCATCGACGCTGCAAGTATTACTGCCGCGATCTTTGCTTCTTTGATCCTCATGATAAAATCCCCCTTAGACCATGTCTTTTTGCCCTTTTGCATTTTTAATTATATCACCCACCCGGCACTCTGCCACCGCACAGATCCGGAGGTCTTGTCTGTTATCAAAAAGACTGTATCAGCGCTATGAAGCCGACTAACAACAGTCCGCATACAGATGTCCCCGCACCTGCACCGGATACGGCAAGAGCTGCAATACTTGCCCCTTTGCCAATCCTGTTACGAAATGCCGACCTGATCGACAATATCCCAAAAACGAGCCCTGCGATGCTGATCACCAGAGCAGTGATCTCTCCGATCCCAATGAACATATTACTGTCTGCTTCAATACCGATAAAAATACCACTATCGATATGAATATTGCGATCGCTCCAAGTATGATCCCTATAATTGCGTTTACCTTACTTCCGAGCATATGTACCTCTTTCGTAATAATTCTCTTAGTTACGACAATACCAGGTATTTCCCAAAAAGTAACTCCAGTCTTTCTTCATCTATAGGATCATCTCCCCGCCATCCTGAGAGAGGCAGTATCACATCAGAGCGGATAGACCCCGGAACGCGTTTGCTTATCTGATTTCTTTCTCCGTAAGAGGTAAAGCCATCGTATAGCGGTTTGATATAAGGATTAGGCATTACGCCCAGTTCGGCGAGTGTCATAAGCTGACCGCGGAATCTGTACTTCTCATAACCCGGGACTATCTTGCTCTGCTTGATGCGGGCCTCAAGTTTTCCGGGAGTTTCCCTGGCAGGAGCCTTCCTTATCAGATCGATCACACCATTAAATATCCTAATGTCCTCCTCTGTCGGAGTGCGCGGCTCAAGTTCTGCAAACTCCTTAAGGCTTGCAATGAAATCGCTCCAGTATTCATTCCATGAATATCCCGCATATTTTCTGTATATCTCTTCGCCCAGACACACATTTCTGATTGCCGGGATGGTGCAAACCGAGCAGGTGTCATCATTTCCGTAAGGATTCGTTAATTCATGCACCGGAACGGCCTTGGCAAAAAGATAACTTAAGATCGGCTGCCTGCCTCTCGGGAAGCTCGAGAAACCGCACACATACGCTGCAATAAGGTTCTCCATCGTGAGATTCGGATGATCCAGCAGTTCTTTGTAGGCTTTGATGCATTCATCATGGGTATATTCGATTATCCCCTTTGCGGGATAGCCTGTAGATACAAGATATGCCTTATCCTTTTCGGAAAGAAAATCAAGCGAATGCTTCCTGTTCTCATTAACATAGAACTTCTTCAGGACTTTGAGGAGCTTGTCGTCCATCTGTATGAAGTCCCTTTTCTCAAGCCCTCCGAGATATTCCGGATTGAACTTCAATAGATATCTGAGGTTGCCTGCCGCTTTGTCATAATCTTCACCCGTAAGGATACCCGCTTCCTTCTGGCGGTCACACTCCGCTATTCCGGCATTGATACAATCCAGAGTATTTTTATACTGATGAAGATCCTGATACGCATAAGCGGCATAGTAATACCATTTATACATCTTATCTTTGTAAAGATCCCTGTGCTTTTCGATCAGTGCGATCGCTTTCTTATAAGCCTTAACATTGTTGTAGGATGCAGCCAGAAGATTGACCAGGTCCTGCGTAAGCTTATCCTCAGGAAAAGCCGTGACCGCATCGATAACATCAAGATATCTCCCCTCATCGAAAACAGGTTCGATAAATTCATAGAACTCGTCCGGATCAGAAGGATCTCCGGCATTCTTTTGCCCGCCCTCATACTTTCCGTTTGCAATTGCTTCCCAGATCTCCATACATCCCCCTTGAGGTCATTACTTCTTCGGACTATCCAGCCACTTCTTACAAAAACTGTCTTGTTCTTCAGTATCCACGAATTCATCCATCTCGCAATAATCCCAGAAACCGTGAACGTCTTTCAGCTCTGCCCTTTTCCCGGGTTCCACCAGATAAACAACATCCAAGTCGCGCATCATGCCCGACTGAAGCGCATTGATCCTGGCGGCATTGCACTTGATCCCGTAGCCTTCCTCCAGAAGTTTATCCCTGAACGACTTGAATGCGGAAAAAAGATCGTCCGCCTGCGCCGTGAATTCTGTTTTGTCAATTACAGTCTTCAGTTCATAATGGTCGCCGTGATCGTTTACGAGAACTTCTGTCTGCTTCCCGCTTTTGTTATTCTTCAGATCCGCTAATGTTAATTGATAAGTTTCAGTGTACATTTTTCTCACCTCTTGCGCCTGCAAAGACAGTTCGATTATAACATAGCCCTGTTACCCGCCGGAAAGAGAGATCATGATGACAGGCCGGACGCAGTTGTTCTCGGCAAAAACATAATCACCGTCAACGCCGTCCGCATTCTTTTCAGTATCAATATTCCCGTAGCAGTCGACATCTGCCGCTCTGTCAGGGGACGAAGCCGGAGATCTGAGCCACCACCAGCCTGTTTTCATGCCGTTACTGAGCTTGCTGTCATCATTGGTCATCGCGCTCTGGCTCACCGCATAATCCGTAGGCGCAGCCATGCGGTCTTCAGCATTTTTGAAGTAATTCTGCGCTTCCTCGAGACTTAAGCAGAACACTTTGTCCTCGGTATCGTTCCCGCCGGTAGTTCCGTATAAAGGGTTATCCGGATTCGTATTTATCACAGTCTGTATCCGATCCTTTTTACTTTCCGAAAAAGCCGAATCATAAAACGCGCCATTTAACCATTTTCGCAAAGAGCTGGTCTCCCACGTAACATCTGTCATATCGTAGTAATACTCTGTTGCATCAAGGAGATATTCCGAGATCAAAATGGCATTTCCGTCCCTTATCTCAAGCACACGCC
>JAILNZ010000008.1 GCA_024691135.1 Clostridiales bacterium | reverse complement strand
GCCGAACCATTTTTGGTGGACCGGCTTGACATGGGCTTTCCTCCCGTCTTTATGACATGCTTCGGGTATGACTTCGAGCGGATTTACGTAGAAAAAGCTCTTGCCGTCGACAGCGATTCCGCTCAGGATCCCGTTGAACAGAGCCAGTTCCATGACATCGGAGAATTTACGGTCAGGCCTTATCTCGAGCATTCTTCTTGCAAAGAAGACAAGACCTATGGATGCACATGTCTCGGCGTAGGCCGTGTCATTCGGAAGGTCATAAGGAAACGAGAAGGATTCTCCTATATGAGTCGCTCCTATGCCTCCTGTTATGTACATCTTCTCGGATGTTATGCTGCCCCAGAGTCTTTCACAGGCTGACTTAAGTTCTTCGTCGTTGTTATGATGAGCAAGATCAGCCATAGCGCTGTACAGATAGACCGCGCGGACTGCATGACCTGCCGCTTCATCCTGATATCTTACGGGAAGGTGCGACTGGTGATAATACTTGAACGGATCAGATGACGCATCGGTTTCAGGGTGTTCGAGATAGAAATACAAAGGATTTTTTCCGCGCTCGTCGATGAAGTATTCGGAAAGCTTAAGATATCTTATGTCACCTGTTGCCCTGTAGAGCTTAAAAAGTGCCATCTCCGCTATCTCGTGACCCGGATAACCATGGATCTTATCTTTTTCAGACCCTATCCTCTCGAAAACGTGGTCAGCGTATCTTCTTGCCGCGATCAGGAGCTTATCCTTGCCTGTCGCTTCGAAGTATGCGATCGCGCCTTCGATAAGATGACCCAGACAATAGAGCTCGTGATGATCACGAAGATTTGTGAAGCATCTGTCCCTGCCGTTTATGATGTAATAAGTATCGAGATAACCGTCATCAGCCTGGGCGCTGCAGACGATATCAATAGCTTCGTCCGCTGTCTTTTCGAGAATGGGATCAGGCTTTGTCATGAGTGAATAACCGACGGCCTCGATCCATTTATAAAAGTCGCTGTCCTGGAAAACAAATCCGTAGAATTCGTCATCTTTGGGATCGGAGGGATCTTCAGGGAGAGTTTCAAAACCTCTGAAAGTGTAGACCGGCTCAGTATAATCCCTGCCTTCTTTTTTTCTTCTGTTAAGTTCCGCTGCCGCCCTGAAATTGTGCATACAGTAGCTCGGGGCTGCCCCGGGGACCCTGTCATTTAAGATCTCCCACTGGTATGGGATCACTTCATTTCTTATGAGCTCGATCTTTCCGGACCAGAATCTGTCAGTGATCTTGATATCTTTCAGGTTCATAGGGCTCTCCTTTGATGCTCATGGATAAGGTGATTATAGCAATCAGGAGAAGTCTTGTATAATACTTCCCGAAAACATGTTTTTGACAAGATCTTACATGCTCTGCTATAAATATAATACAAGGGATCGGAGGATAGGACATGAACGAAGAAATGGAAAGACTGCAAAAAGAGATGGAAGACATCTCGGCTCTAATGGCTAAAAGGAAGAAAAAGCAGCTGAGACTTTTCATACTCGCATCCATAATGTTTTTTGTTGCCGCACAACCTCTGTTCCTGTGCCTTATCGTTCTTTTGAACGAACCGAATTACCAGGCCGGGATATTCTTCGGACTTACTTTGATATTTGCTGCGGCAGGTGTCGGCTTCGTCTGGCTCTATAACAGGAACAAGGACGAATATTCCAAGCTTGAGAAGAAGAGGAGCACAGCGAGAGGGAAGCTCGCTGAACTTCGAAGGATCGAAGATGCTCAGAAAGAGAAATGAGGAAGAAAACATGATCAAAAGGGTGTTGGCCTTAGTGCTTGCGGCCGTAATGTTTGCCGCGGTCTTTTCGGGATGCCGGCGCGATAGCGGTTTCAATGATCTGGGATATGATGTCGGAGAGATCTTTGAGTTCGGCAATTACAAAGACGAGAATATCGAATGGATCATCAAGGAGAGGAATTTCATCTTAGGCGAAGATAAGGTGCGCCTGTCGCTCCTGAGTAAGTATGCCCTGGATTGTAAGCCGTTTAACGACAGCGGCGTATCGAGCTGGCAGAACTCATCCTTAAGAAAGTGGCTTAACGGGGATTTTTATGACGAGGCTTTCTCTGAATCCGAGAAGGAAAGCATAATCGAGAAACCGTATTTTTCCAGTGTGGGATCATACATGGAGCTTTACAGCGTGGAGAAGGTGACTCTTATGGATCTTTACTGGTATGGCGTGACCGTTTGCGAAGATTATGATATCTGTAAGCCTACCAAGTATGCTCAGGAGCAGGGTGCAAAGACGGAAGGCGGGGCCTGCAGCTGGTGGTCCAGAGGTTTTACGTCCGTCCTGTCCAACCTCAATTCAGAATATTTTATGCTGCCGACTTCATTTGGCATAAACGGTCAGAACTATATCTTTGAAGAAGATCCGTTTACGGGGGACGGTATAGGCGTAAGACCTTTTATAACGGTCGAGGTCGATGCCGGGTTTGATAAAAAGGATATCAACAAAGGCGATAAGGTAACGATGGGAAAATTCGGTGAACAGCCGATCGAATGGATAGTCCTGGATAATGAGGACTGCCTTACGCTCTGGAGTTCTGAGATCCTTACCAATGACATTTTCGATGATGACAGCGATTCCTGGGAGGACAGTCATATGAGAGAATATCTGAACGGCGATTTCTATGATGCGGCGTTCAGCAAGAAAGAAAAGAAGCAAATGGTGGAAGGCACCATGTATGACGACGAGAGTCAAAGCATTATAGAAGATAAGGTCTTCCTCTTGACGCAGGATGACATGTCGCTTCTTTTGAATGATATGGGTCAGAGATACAGGCTCGCCGGATATGCGTATAATTACGTGGAAAAGAATAGAGATGTTGCATGGGAATCCTACCCGGATTACTGGGTACTCGGATCCAAAGCAAGCAGCTTCAGCTACCCGTATTATTCTTACAAAGTCGATACCTTATTGGGCGTTAAACCCGTTATCTGCGTGGAATTAAGGTAAGAGCATGAAAGCAGGTACGTTTCTTCATTTTGCATCGTTTGGTATCAGAACGGTCCTTTTCCGTAAGAAGGATCCGATCCTTGGTACCGTCATCGTCACAGACAAATGTAATCTCAAGTGCAAGCATTGCTCTGTAAACAACATCACCGCCATAATACATCCCTACGAACAGGTCAAAAGAGAGATGAAGATCCTTTATGACATGGGCGTAAGGATATTGTTCTTCTGCGGAGGCGAGACTTTCCTGTGGAAGGATTCGGGAAAGACGATAAGAGATCTCGTGATCGAAGCCAAACAGATGGGTTTCCTTATCGTAAACGTGGTCACGAACGGAACGTTCCCGATCGACCTTCCCGAGGCTGATCTGATCCTTCTCAGCATGGATGGTGACAGGGAGAGACATAATGCCGTAAGAGGAGATACGTACGATACCATTTTCGAGAATATAGAGAATGCGACTTCTGACAATATCTGTTTTTACATGGCTGTAAACCGGATCAACAAGGATGCCGTCAAAGACGTGTGTTACGCCGCGAGGGACACAAAGAACGTCAGGGCAGTATCGTTCAATTTCCATACGCCGTATCCGGACACAAAGGAACTGGCGCTGTCGGTCGAAGAGAAGAGGGAATGCTGTGAAGTAATAAAGCAGATGATGAAGGAAAAAGTCCCGGTCTTCAACCTCAAGAGTGCATTCCCGTATATCATCAACAACACGTTTCCGACGCCCTGTTATCAGTGCCTTGTCATAGAGGACGGGAAGGTGTCGACATGCGGCAGATGTATCGATGTGCCGGGACTCTGCGAACAGTGCGGGTACTTCTTCGTCGCGGAATATACTCTTCTTTTCAGAGGCAATCTCAAGGTGATATGTGAGATGATGAAGACATATCTGAAGTACATCTGAGGCCTGATATGAGTATATTGACGAACCTTACAAGGATGTGGCTCACAAGATCGTTTAAGCCCTTTATCTTCAGGAATGAATATGACAGGATACTTCCTTTCGAAAACTGTGAAAACATGGGTCTTTATATCCATTTTCCGTTCTGCGCGGGCATATGTGATTTCTGTCCCTACTGTAAGGTCTTATATTCGAAGGAACAGGCGGAACGATATATAGACCATCTTCTATATGAGATACATAAGGTCGGATCTTCGCACGAAGGTAAAAAGAAGGTCACGAGCCTTTACTTCGGAGGCGGAACGCCGGCACTTGCCAAAGACAGGCTTAAAGAGATAACTGATGCTGTAAGAGAGCATTTTGAGATCACCGAAGGGATAGGGCTGGAGCTTCATCCCGATAATGTCGTCCCTGAGACTTTACGTAAGATAAAGGAAGCAGGCGTCACCAAGATCAGCATCGGGATACAGTCTTTCCTTCCCAAGTATCAGGATGTCCTGGGAAGAAAGAAGGTCGATACGGAAAGCCTCAGGAAGGCTCTTTCCGAAGTGTCTTTTGAGACGGTGTCCATGGATCTTATCTTCGCTCTTCCCGGTCAGACATATGAAGATCTCAGAAGCGATATCGATACGGCATTCGACCTCGGTGCCAATCACATAGCAATATATCCTTTTATCGATTTTACTTTTACTTCGAGTCCCGTTAAGGCCATGCCAAAGAAGATGAAGAGAGATCTTTTGGACAGGATAACGAAGTACTGTAACGGGAAAGGTCTCATAAGAAACTCCATCTGGACTTTCTCGAACAGGGAAGACGCGACTTATTCCTCCATGACCAGGGATAATTTCCTGGGCTTCGGATGTTCTGCGACGACGCTTCTGAAGGACAGCTTCAAGATCAATACCTTCTCGGTCGACGAATACTGCAGAAGGCTTGATTCTGACGAACTTCCGACTTCTCTTACGATAAGGTTCAGCCCGAGGCAGAGAATGGTCTATTATCTGTTCTGGACATTCTATTCCACGAGGGCGGATGAAAAGGCCTTCGAGGATTTCTTCGGCATTCCTCTTAAGAAAAGATACGGTCTGGAATTAAAGCTCGCCAAACTTCTCGGATTCGTCACTTATAAGGACGGCATCTATGAGCTCACGCTCAAGGGTGCGTTCTATTATCACTACTACGAGAATTACTATACGCTCTCATATATAGACAAGATGTGGGGCATAATGAGAGAAGAAGCGTTCCCGGATAAGATCGAGCTCTGATCAGTCGATCGCGAGGAGATCCGATACGAACTTATCAAAGAAAGATCTCTGGGTACGTGAACTCCTGATCTGTGATTCACCGGCCTTTACCATCTTCTCCAATTCCTCTTTTGTCATCTCACGGTCTGAGAAGGCAGCTATCTCTGCAAGAGAACGGACATTGCTGTCAGGCTTATAGTTCATATGCCCGAGAACGAGTTCGAAGTAATGATAATAGACTCTGGCTCTGTCATTAACGGTTCCACGCCTGAACTTTATATTCCAGAAGATGACATATGAGAGCCTCAGGACTGCAAGAAGGACAATGGCGGAAACGACGGATATGCCGACACTGTATAAGAACGGATGTGCCGATATATTGAGCTGTTCCTCGATAAGGTCCTTCGCCATCTCGGGATCATTCAGTGGATCGGGAGTAGGAGTGCCGGCGGCCTGTTCTGCCGGAACATCAGTAATGCCGGCTTGGTTTGCCGGAGCTTTGTATTCCGAGTAGTATTTGCCGATGGAATCGAGATTATAATTGGATGCAGGAAGACCGTTTCCCGGAGTAGGATCGTCAAGGATCCAGCCGAATTCATCGAAGAAGACTTCTACCCATGCGTGAGCGTCAGTGGACATGACTTCCATCTCGTAGTTCATTGTAACCTCGTCGATCAGATATCCTGATGCATAACGCGCAGGAACACCGAGCATCCTGAGAAGTATTACTTCGGTCGTCGCATAATGAACACAAAAACCGGAATCGGCTTCCGTCAGGAACCACAGAACGAAGTCCTCATCGTCAGGCGGGTAAGGCGTAAGTTCATCATAAGGATGAAGACTGCTGACAAACTTATTTACGGCTCTGACCTTTTCGGCATCGGTCATTTCCGTCCTGCCGTAATAGACATCCAGATACCAGTCGGGCAGAACACCGCTGTTGATGATATCTGTTTGAGTCTTGACCGGAACACTCAGGCACACTGTGACCAGATAATTGTCATACAGATGGTAAAATCCTTCAGGCTTTTTTACCGGAGCCGTATTGAAAGGCAGGATCTTTGCCTGCGATGCCCGTGCATAAGGATCGGGAACCAGATTAAGAGTACTTTCATTGAATACACCGTCGAACATATACATATCCGAGTAATAAGGGACGCATGCAGAGCTCACGGAGCTGATTACCTCGAGTCCGAATCTGCCTTCTTCAAGACCGAAATCTTCATCATATGATGTTATGTAATCTGCCTGTTCTGACAGATTGATACTGTTTCTGATACCGTCATAGCTGACATTCTCGTCTGTGAAATCTATTGTTATTTCCCCCGAACCGTCGACCAATACCCCGTCCGTGAAACCTTCTTCTGTTTGATA
>JAILNZ010000114.1 GCA_024691135.1 Clostridiales bacterium | reverse complement strand
TATTATCACGGAAGCACCCATGATCGGATCAAGATTAGAAAGGAGTCTGTGAAGTCCGGCAACACCGACATCATATAGACGGACAACTATATTTCCATATGCTTCACATGTGACTGCAGCTTCTTCAGCAACCGGTATGTCAGAGGTACCTCCCGTAGCGACTACGATCTTACCTATGCCGCTCTTTTCGGGTATCTCGCCCACTATTCCCATGCGTGCTTCTTCGAAGTATTTTATATCGATATTTGTCGATATATCGTCACACTTTTCTTTGTCGAGCCTGGTTATTATGATGGTCTTTATTCCGTTACCTGTCATGGTATCAAGGATACCCTTTATCTGTTCTGTTGTCTTCCCGGCCCCGTATATAACTTCAGGTGCACCCTGCCTCACATTTCTGTGAAGGTCGACCTTTGAATATCCTATGTCAACGAACGGCTGCTTTTTGATCTCGATAAGAGCATCATCGACACTTACAGAGCCGTTCTTGACATCTTCCAACAAATTTTTTATGTCATTCATTATCTCACGGCCTCCGGTTCCTTCTTTACATGTGCAAAATGCTTTCCTAATTCTTCCATTATCCTGTCCCTGTTCTCTTCAAATAAAGAGATGTCCTGAGGTCTAAGTTCGATCCTGGCGTTATCTTCAGATACCCTGATCCGAAGATCTGAAAGACCCAGATCCATAAGGTATCTCTCGCATCTTTCGATCTTCCTGAGCTTTTCCGATGTAATGATCTCACCTGTCTTTATCCTTGTTGCAAGGCAGGCGTAAGAAGGTTTGTCCCAGGTAAAAAGCCCGATCTCCGACGACTTATTCCTTATCTCTTCTTTGGTGATTCCCGCTTCACGCAGGGGAGATCTGACATTCAGTTCCTGAAGTGCCTTAAAACCCGGACGGTCACTTATATCATCAGATGCATTCGTTCCTTCAATGACTACCGTAAAGCCGTCCTTTGAAGCTTCTTCTATTATCGCCGAGAATATTCTTTTCTTGCAGTAGTAGCATCTGTCAGAGGGATTTTTGATAACCTCGTCATCACTCAATATATCAAGCGTGAGAACTTTAAGATCTACATCCAGTTCCGATGTGAGGCGTTTGGCATCCTCATATTCAAATTCAGGCTGGAACGCGGATCTGACAAAGTACGCCTTTACCTTTGAAGCGTATTTCTTTGCAAGATACAGGAGATAAGAGGAATCGACGCCGCCTGATACGGCGATCGCGACGACAGGATTGGATGTAAAAAAGTCCCTGATGTCCATATTCCCCTCCTGAAGATCTGTTACCGCATAATTATAAAATATTTTATTTAATAGGACAATCAGTCGGGAAGAAACGATGTTTCGGGTTTACACATCAGTTCAGTTATTCAGATCTGTTCAATTGAAGAACAGAAGATTACATATAGACCATTCTATTTGATCTGTAAAGCGTTATTAATTTTCCGGTATCGACGTACCATTTAAGATCCGCATATGAACAATCCAGAGGATATCCATAGTCATCGAGCATGACTACCTCACCACGATCCAAGCTGTAACTCGTAAAGAAGGTTCCGCCGGAATCACCGGTATACACAAGATAAATACCGTTTTTTGCCTTGTAAGCACCGGAATAACTGCGTTGCCAGGACTTGCACGCGGCCTGAACCTGAGGATCCGGCAACACATTGGTCTTTGCCGGGGTAACAGTATAAGCGCACATCATTAAAAACGTTGCCATTATTACACATAACAGTTTTTTGATCATAATTCCCTTTCCTTTCAAAAAAGAACTGCAGTGTAAACCCGAAAACAATATACAGATATATTCTAATATTAGCCAATGATAATTGCCAGACTTTTATAGTTCCATTTTCCAGATCTCACATGAATACGGCTTAAGGACAGATCCCCCGCCGAAGTCGTGGACCGTGCCGCTCAGAAGCTCTAACGCCTGACCGCATCCTGCATCAAAATGAGCCGTGTATTCATAGTCGCCGGCATTAATTGCAACCAATATTCTCTCATTTCCGTCATTTCTCTCGAAAATGCACTGGTGGTTCGTAAGAACAACAGACCTGAACGAGCCGAAGCTTAACGAGCTGTGCTCGTGAACTATCTTTGAGAGCTTAGAGATATGGGTCGTTAGATCATTCCACAAAGGTTTGTCATAGCTTAACCTAAGAGACGGATCGCCGTCTTCCTTCCTGCCTTTTTCTCCCCATTCGGAAGCATAATAAACGCAGGGAAATCCCGGCATCGTAAAAGAAAGAGTGTATATCAGCGGAAGATGCATGGGATTTGCAAGATTTGAAGCTATCCTTGTCACATCATGGTTATCAACAAAACTCATCAGATGAAGATCCCTGTACCAGCTCCATGTCTCAGGTCCGAACTGCTGGATCAGGGTATTTATTATCTCGAACATGTTCATGCAGTTAAAAGAACTGAAAAGCCCCTTGTAGCAGGCATAGTTGGTACATGA
The DNA here is from genome assembly GCA_024691135.1 of Clostridiales bacterium. GTDB lineage: Bacteria > Bacillota > Clostridia > Saccharofermentanales > Saccharofermentanaceae > Saccharofermentans. Next base: position 1,186 of record JAILNZ010000114.1, on the reverse strand, counting down.
ATGAAGCATCTCCGGATTGACCTGCTGCTTATAGTCTCCGTGCAGAAGTTCACCCAAGAGGAGGAATTCATTCTTAAGTCCGTCCGTATGAAGGCGGAGCCTTCTTATGAAATCCCTGTCGAGGCAATAAGCAACATCCAGCCTTAATCCGTCGATATCAAAATATTCGATCCAGTATCTGACCTTATCGAAGATATGCGCTATGACTTCCTCATTTCGAAGGTTCAGCCTGACAAGATCGAAGTTACCTTCCCATCCGTCATACCAGAATCCGTCATTGAAGCAGGAATTGCCGTCGAAGGATATATGAAACCAGTCCTTGTAAGGCGAATCCCACTTTTTCTCCTTCACGTCACGAAAAGCCCAAAATCCTCTTCCGACATGATTGAACACGCCGTCCAAAACGACTTGGATACCGTTTTCGTGAAACTTAGTTATTACATTCCTGAAGTCCTCATTCGTGCCCAGACGGCAGTCGATAAGACCGAAGTCCCTTGTATTATATCCGTGCGTGTCGGATTCAAAGACCGGGGAGAAATATATGGCATTGATGCCGAGTTTTTTCATATGCGGTATCCAGTCGATGACCTTCAGGATACTGTGTTCCAATACCCCGTCGTTTTCGAAAGGTGCACCGCAAAACCCAAGGGGATAGATCTGATAAAAGACCGATGATTCAAACCACATATCAGAGACCTCTGTCCTTGAGGTCACTTACGAGCTGCACATAGAATTCCCTGACATCAAAGCCGGCGAGATTCTCACGGTTAAGGTCGATCATGTCGCCGTGGGAGATACCTCTCCTGCCCCTGCAGGTAAGGAAATTGTAATTCTCGCCCCACCTGAACGAAGGCTCGCCGACAAGACCGTCATTAGGGCCGTCGAAGTATTTGACGAGATGATAGCTCATGTTAAGAGGGAATGCGCCGTTTACGGCATGACGCATACCCGAACCGAAGCTCTGTGTATAGATCCCGTGCGCCTTGTAATCAAACTGATCCGCATCATCGGATATCGCCTTGCATCTTGTCGCTGTCAGATCGCCGACGGCCTCAAGGAAATCAGGCGACTTATCGCCTACTGCTTTAAGCGCCTTATTGTAAGCGACTGCCACGGCATTTTTGGCCTTCTCAGGAGCCTTGTTGAGGATATATTCCGCGAACTCGCATCCCCTGTGAGGTGTATT
>JAILNZ010000093.1 GCA_024691135.1 Clostridiales bacterium | reverse complement strand
TAACTCACTCCATGATGGGCGCAGTCGAGGCGGGGGTACTTGGAATACCTACGGTCAATGTAACTCTTCAGACGGAGATGATCGCCGAGAAACTTAAGGAAAAGACTTTCAAGGACAAATTGATCGGCGGTATGATCGCAGGGCAGGTTGCAAAGCCCTATAACAAGATACGGAAGCAATACGGTCTTAAGCCGGTCAAGACAGCTGATGAGATCATGTCCGATAAGTTAAATCTCATTCCGGTAAGTAAGTTCGTCCTTGATCGTAATCCGTACTGGGAAGATAAGAATGTCATCACCGGTTACTGGTTTGATGAGGAGGAATATACGCCTGATGATAATATGCTGGCATTCTTAAATGAAGGCGATAAGCCGGTCATCCTCTCGCTTGGAGCCATGTCTTTTGAGGACAGGGAGGATAAGGCAAAACTTGATATGTTCGTAAATGCTTTTCGCAAAACAGGATGCAGGGCAATAATACAGGGATTTCAGAAGACCCTTGCCGATTATGAACTTCCTGATTCCATGATCGCCTGCGGAAGCATACCTCACAGCTGGCTCTTCAGACAGGGCAAGTTCGTAATACATCACTGCGGTTTCGGTACGGCAGCATCCACATTGATCTGCGGGATCCCGTCGATACCCGTACCTCACGTATTGGATCAGCTGGGTTTTGCCTTACAGCTCGAAAAGGCCGGTGTCGCAACCAAGCACATTGATGCCAAGGATCTCACTGAAGAAGCCGTAATCAGGGCTATCGAAGAGATGTATAATACATACGCGGAAAAGAAGAAAAATGCCATATCAATATCTGATAATATCAGGACCGAGAACGGAGTCGCGGAAGCAGTCCGCCTGATAACGGGTGTTATGGATAACAACATAAAAGATAACGAGAGGGTTAACGGAAATGGATAAACAGAATAGCGATATATCAGTTCTTGCATCAAACAGGGAAAAAACGATAGTTAAGACCAGCATCATCGGGATAATTACAAACATCCTGCTCGTAGGATTCAAGATGTTTGTCGGTCTTATGTCTAATTCCATTGCCGTGATCCTTGACGCCGTCAACAATCTGTCTGACGCGCTTTCATCGGTCGTTACGATAATCGGGGCAAAGCTCGGTGCAAAAAAGCCGGATAAAAAGCATCCCCTGGGCTACGGCAGGATCGAATACCTGAGTTCGATGATAGTTGCTGCTCTTGTTCTTTATGCCGGTATTACTTCGCTGGCGGAATCCATAAAGAAGATCATTAATCCGGAAAAAGCAGATTACGGCGTCGCTTCCATAGTAATAATATCTGTAGCCATAGTATTTAAACTTCTTCTGGGATTATATGTAAGACGGCAGGGAAAGAAGGTCAATTCCGGTGCTTTGACTGCATCCGGCTCAGATGCCCTTTTTGATGCTGTTCTTTCCACGTCGGTACTTGCATCTGCAATTATCTACTTGATATCCGGAGTGTCACTTGAGGCATATGTCGGCGTGATCATATCAGGATTCATAATCAAAGCGGGTATCGAGATGATGATCGAGACACTTAATGACATAATCGGCAAGCGTGAAGATGCTGAAATGATCAAGGAACTCAAACAGATCATCTGCGAAGAGGAAGATGTTCTCGGAGCATACGATATCACCCTTTTCGATTATGGACCCAATAAGTATTACGGATCGGCTCATATTGAGCTTCCTGATACTTTGAGAGTTGATGATGTGGACAGGATCACACGGACGGTACAATCGGATGTGTTTAAGAAGACGGGTATCATCCTGACAGGCATCGGTGTATATTCGTTCAATACTTCTGATGATGAGGCGGCTAAGATGCGTAACGAGATACAAAAAAAGGTAATGTCGCATGACTGGGCATTACAGATGCATGGGTTTTATGCAAATACAGAAAAGAAGACAGTCCGTTTTGATGTCGTCCTCAGTTTCGACGTTGACAGATCTATGGCTATTAAAACACTAAAAGAAGAGATATCAGGCCTTTATCCTGACTATGAGGTTGCCATTGCCCCTGATGTGGATGTTGCGGATTGAGGAAAACATTCCACCGGGAAATTGACACTAATATAGCAAGATCACATTTATATAATAAGTTCGGTATACTATAGATGATCTTAAAGATATGATTGAACAAAAGGAGATATGAAAATGATCTTATCCGATAAAACAATAAAGAAAATGATCGATGAGAAAACACTTGTGATCAAACCTGTTACGGAAGAACAGATACAGCCTGCAAGTGTTGACATCAGACTTGGAAACACATTCAGTGTAGTTGATGATTCGCCCTCAGGAGTGATCTCTCTTGAAAACAAGATCAGCTATAAGACAATCACAACTGATACTTATCTTATCTTACCGGGGCAGTTTGTTCTTGCTACAACGATGGAATACTTTGAATTGCCTGATAATCTTACCGCTTTTGTGGAAGGCAGGAGTTCTCTTGGCAGGATGGGTCTGTTTATCCAGAATGCAGGATGGGTCGATCCCGGTTTTAAAGGTGAGATCACTTTGGAATTATATAATGCAAACAGATGCGCGATAGAACTTAAGAGCGGACGAAGAGTCGGCCAGCTTGTATTTGCCGAGATGGATGATCATGCGCAAAACCCGTACAACGGCAAATATCAGGGACAGACAGGTGCGACCGGATCAAGAGTATTCCTGGATAATGACAGATGATAGGAAACGAAGAGGGGAGATGACCTGAACGAATGAATTAGCTTTTTCTTTTCTAATAATAGTTATAAGCCTGATAGTATTAGCAGTCGGTCTTGTCTTGATGATCATATCGATCAAAAAGACAAACAGAGGCAAAAAGAAGTTTATTGCGGGTATCATCACGGGAATCATTCTGGGCATTACAGGTCTTTTCGTTTTATTTTCCGGTGCGATCAGCATTTTGACCATAGGGTTATCTAAAGGGGTGGAAGTATTAGATAGTTATGGATTTCATCCTGCTGATGACTCTCCTTCGATCTCCGGTCAAATGCTCGTATTCGGAGAGGAAATAAAGCTTCCCTGCACTATTGGCGAGCTTAAGAGCATGGGGTATGATACCGATTATATATATTTTGACGGAAAAGTATCAATGGTACGTGCCGACGGTGAAAGCAGTAAGATCTCTCTTCAAGTCTGTCCGGATTACAATATCCGATACGAAAGCAATCAGAAGTTAACAGACGAAGACAAGATAGTTGCATATAAGTTTACTTCCGATGATCTTGTTGAATTCGGGTTTAATGGTATAGAGTTTGGCATGACGGAAGAAGAATTCATTAAAAGATTCGGAGAGCCGGCATTTAAGATCGAAGACAGCTTTTTCGGCGACAGCCTTTATTACGCGGGCGATAACGATCTGGCATACAGATTCAATTTTACTTCGGGTCAGTCCCATGAACTTGAAGGGATAATGGCAGGAACCGCCGAATATATGACTTGGGAATCCCAAGGACTTTATCACACGTGATCCTCTCAAACAGAAAGGATGCCCCCAAGCGAGACATCCTCTTAAGTTGATCAGTAATAGGGAAGAGGATCATTCACCGACAGCCGGTGCGAATCTCTCTTTCTCCTGAGCAAGCTCCATTGCCTTACGTGCTTCCTCTTCGGCAGCCTGTGCGGCAGCTCTTGCTTCTTCTTCAGCCTTACGTGCGGCAGCCATAGCTTCCTCGGCTCTTCTCTTGGCAGCATCTGCCTTTTCCTTGGCGAGGGCGGCAGCCTTCTTAGCGTCTTCCTCAGCCTTCTCGGCAGCGATCCTGTCTTCTTCCTCAAGGCGCTTCTTGTTGGCAATATTATAAGCCTCTTCAGCAACCTTGGTAGCCTGCTTGGTCTCTTCGACCTTCATTGCAGTGCTCTTAACGAGTTCTTCTGCATGAACAGCTGCATTCTTTGCTTCCTGCTCGGATTCTTCTGCTGCTTTTCTGGCCTTCTCCTCAGCCCTGACAGCAGCAAGCTTGATATCCTGCTCGGTCTTCTTCTGTGAAGCAAGCTTCATTGCTTCTCTTGCTTTTTCTGCAGCGATCCGTGCCTTCTCCTCGGCTCTGTTGGCAGCTGTCTGAGCATCTTCGGCAGCAGCGAGTGCCTCGTTATACTCTTCTTCTGCTGATTTAGCCGCCTTTACGGCCGTTTCTTCAGACTTGACAGCGGCTTCGCGGATCTCTCCGGCCTTTGTAACTGCAAGACGGGCTTCTTCAGCCTTCCTGTTAGCATCTTCAGCCTGCTTTACGGCACGCTCTTCACGGGCCTTAGCCTGATTGAATTCGAGCTTTGCCTTCTCAGCGGCGAATGAAGCGGCTGATCTGGTCTTGATCGAACCGGGTCTTCCGGAAGCTTCAGGATCCATAGCTACGGCTTCTTCCTCTTCAGCCTGAAGAGTAGCCATTGCCTGTGCGTGATTAACGGAAGCGGAAAGGGGACGCTTGATAGGAGCCTTCTGACCCGATCTGGCATCTGCGGACTGACTGTGCGTATCTGCCGCAGGTCTTACGGATGAACTGCCGGAACTGCTGCTGTTGTGAGAAGATGCATTCTTACGCATCTCTTCCAATTCCTTACGATATTCAATTGAAGCTTTGGCAGCAGCAGCACGCTCTCTGGCGGCGCTCATATCGGCAACAGCTGTACCCTGTATCTTGGAGGTCGAGATCTCCACAGTATTATTACCGAATATACCGTCCGTTTTATTCTTCAAAACATCAAAAAAACTAGACATAACAACACCTTAAACACAAAAAATCAAACACGACTGATACCAAAATTATACTTTGTTACAAATATATTTCAAGTCTGTTTTAATTTTGTGTGCAATTTGACAATAATTTCAAGCTTTTTTGAACGGAATGACGATTTTTTCGAAAAATCTCATTTTTTTTGCTGCCCTGACTGTCGAGGGCTGTATATCGGCATCGCTTATAGAAGGATTATTCCTCCGTTGATCAAAATCAGACTATTTTGTCCTGCTCTTCATCTCGATGAACTTATCGGCCAGGGGGCTTGTCAGTATCGCGCCCAGTATCATCATCCCGAAGGATACTCCCAGCGCTATGCCGCGCAAAAAGCCCCATATAAAGGTCTGCTCCTCATTGAAGACCATTAAGGCTAAAAGGTAAAGGCACATAAGGATTATCGTGACGATGAACATGATATTCACGCGCTTTTTTGCTTTCTTCTTAAGTTCGTTTGTATAATCGGCAGCCTGAAGCAGGGTGTCTTTGAGTCCGGATTCCATGTTTTCTCCTCTCCGTTTTCCGTTAAAGATGTCTCGAAGATCGACTTCGTAGAAATCGGCAAGTTCCACTAAAACATCGAGATCCGGAAGATTACTTCCCGTTTCCCATCTGGAGACTGTACGTCTTGAGACATTGAGCTTTTCCGACAGCTGTTCCTGAGTGATGATCTTTTCTTTGCGAAGTTCTTTAAGGAATTCACCGATCTTGCCTTGATCCATCTGGATGTCCTCCGAAGTTATGCTTTTTTATTGTGATTATAACCCTTAAAGTATGATCTGCAATTAAGAAAATTGCCTGCCGCAGTAAGACCTAAGCTTATCGGAAGGTAAGGATAAGTCTTGTCGGTCACCATTCCGATTATGATAAGAGTTATGGCGGTAATGAAGATAAGTACTCTCAGGATCACTGATAAGATCTTGTTCGTTTTCATGTTTTTGTCCTCCTTGAGTTTTTTGCTGTTGACCGTATCTTACGGATGTTTTCGCGAAGAATGAAGGACACAGACCGACCAAAAGGCTGTTTTCGATGATGGGACATGATGTGTCCCTATGTTTTACGGTTATGTGGTATAATTTGAATATTAACGATACGGGAGGCATTTTCTTATGGAAGTCAGACTGTTTAAGTGTGAGCATTGCGGAAACATCATTATCAAGCTGGTAGATAAGAATGTGCCCGTTATGTGTTGCGGAGAGAAGATGAAGGAGCTCGTTCCGGGTTCTGTTGACGCCTCGGTCGAGAAGCATGTTCCTGTCATAAGATATGATGACGGCTTTATCTCGGTACTGGTAGGTTCGACGGCTCATCCTATGACGGAAGAACATTATATATCCCATGTGATACTTAAGACC
>JAILNZ010000133.1 GCA_024691135.1 Clostridiales bacterium | reverse complement strand
AGCGGTTCGAATCCGCTCGCGAACACCAGTATTTTCAAGGGGTTGGAGTCATTTCCGACCCCTTGAAAATACTGGTGTTCGCGAGCGGATTCGAACCGCTGGCCTACCGCTTAGGAGGCGGTCGCTCTATCCTGCTGAGCTACGCAAACGTTTTACAACAGGTGTTAGTATATCACAAAAAATACCGTTCCTACCATAACAATCAAAGAAATTGTTAAAAGAATTGCGGGAGCGCCGGAAGAATTGCCGTTTCTATTAGAGAAGATAAGCCTTCTGGGCAATGCCACGATAAGTCCCGTGATAAGAGAATCCGCGAGGATTATCAGGGCAATATATACGGCAAGCTTGATATAAGGGTAATCCGAAGCAAACGGAAGCGACAGAAGTGCGCTTATAGCAGGATATTCATAGTATCTGATGAGATATCTGATATCTCCCGGACCATGATCTTTACTGCCGAGGAACGGGATCTTCGAGATAAGCGCCACAAATCCTCCGAGGATGAGAGCTATCAGAGCCGGCATAACGATCCTTATGTCAAACTTTCCGGACAGGAATATCACGGCTGCCTCGCAGCTCGCCACCGTAAGGCCGCATGAGATGAACAGGAAGAGCTTATTTAATACGAACTTGCCGAATTCCGAAGGATCCTTGTCGGGAACGGCCGTGAAGATATCATACTGCGTCTGGGCTGCGAAATAGACCCCGTGCTTACGTATCGCGGATAAGATGACAGATACGAGCATCAGAAGGAGCGCGGCTTCCATAATGGCCATGAAGCCCTTCGTGATATGAAACAGCATGGACACCAGAGTCGTAACGATCATTACCGCAACGCCTGTAAATGCCGGAAACAGAACATTCCATCCGAAGTCCGGTCTCTCCTCTTCATATCTTGAGGCACTCGAAAAAGCGATGGCCATCGGAGTCAGATAATGCATGTCATAGACCAGTTCGAGGTTCAATCTGACCATATCATAAGGAAGTTTGCTCCCCAAATACCTTAGGAGGAAGGAATATCCCAGACCCCACAGGACCACATACAGGAAATTGACCAGGATATTGGCCATGATATTCTTATGAGGAACAAAGAGCCTTACCGTAAAACTCCAGAAAAGGATCATGAGAAGAAGAACAACGGACCACAGGGAAAACTCGAATATGTTCTCGCACTTCATGGCAAGAGATAATACGACACCCACAAGAAAGATGACAGATCTGTTGTTCATGTGGAACGGTGCTGCCTTGGATCTGCCTACGTGTACTCCCGCAGGCTCTGCCGATCTTCTCTTATAATCATCGAACGGTGTATCGACTCTTGTTTTCTTTCCGTAAATCGCCATCTTATCCGATCCAGTTCATGTATTCTCTGAAGAACTTATATGTTGTATTGATTGTTGATATGAATCCCGAAGACTTGCCCATATCGTAATTGATGCCCTGTATGAACGTTCTGACCTCAGATAACGGTATCCCGTCGATACTGTTCGATATAATGCTCGAATAAGGATCTGTGGCAATACCGTCTTCCCCGCCCGAAGAAGACGAAGATGCAGGCTTCGGAGTAACCGTAACCTCTGTATCGTCTCCCTCTTGCCCTGTAAGTTCATCCTCGGTCAGTGTTGTCTCATATACGGTCTTAAGATCGGTATCCGGGGCACCAACTTTTTTAAAGTACGAAAGATCTTCGAACGGATAGACTATAAAACCGTTAGAATCCTTTTTACTCTCGGGATCGACACCCTGGGAAGTAATGATCTCACACAATGTATCAAGATACTGATCCTTGTCGAATCCCGCCTTGGAATTATCAAGACACTCATTTGCAAGATCGACAAAAGCCGATATGTTCGTTGTAACCCCCGGGATTATCTCCGTCGTTCCGTCTGACTTCATGGCGAGCCTGGAGACATCCTGAAGTTCGATAAGCGCGTGGCAGACGTTATAGCACTGGGTCGCCCAGTTCTCACCCGAGATTACATAAGCGCCCGTGAGCGAAGCCTGGTTCCTCGATCCCGTAGTAGGATCGATATTGATGCCGTCCCATACGACTCTCTTGATCCTGCCGTCCGATATCTCTATCTCGACATAGTCGATATAACCCTTCTTGTCCTTGGTAAGCGACTGGGCATAATATGTGCCGTCCTGAAGTCCCGCAGGCGGATTATAGTCACTATATACGACATCCACATCCTCGAACCCGCTCTTTGAGAGCGCTATCGGCATCTGCTTTCCCATCACCTGGGCAGAGAGCGTTCCTATATCATTAAGTTCCAGCGGAATCGGATCTTCCTCATCATTGATCCTCTTATAGCCTATGATGGTCGAACCGTCACTGTTGATCCCGACATATGAATGAAGCTGCCTTCCTTCCGAATCGAAAACGCTGATATCAGCTATATAGCCGATTATCCTGCCTTCCCTGTCATAAGCAAGATATACGTGATTTACGCCTTCCGTTTCCTTCACAAGATCGTGCTTTAGTTCCTCATAAGAACTTGCCTTTACGACATTTCCGAAAAGAGCCTTGTACCGCTGCTGTTCCCTTATATTCGACTTGTCATAGGAAATATATATGCCGAGGGAGATGACCATGATGCTCAAAACGAGCATTACGGCTAGATCGATGATCATCTTACGAAGCTGGGCTCTTGTCATCATAAGGCATCACCCGCCTTTTTGTTCCTGATCTCCTTATGAGTCAGGGTACCGAGATAGTAATCTATCGTAGGCGTCGCGATATTCGTCAGGAGAACAGGTGCGCAAAGTCCCGTTATGGGATCGACCTTCTCGTAGATGATGACCGTGAGGACGGCACATACAAATGACGCGATGAGCCTCATCAAAGGATTCATCGGCATAGTCGTGAAATCGCCAAGGGCATATATTGCAATGAAAAGGACTCCGGACGTCAGGAAGAAAACGACAAAAGCGCGGAAACCGCCGCCGTTGATGAAATCCGTTATGTGAAGGACAGGATAGAAAAGGATTATTCCAATAACATATCCGAAGAAGGCATATCCTCTGACGATCCTCTTGAAGAGAAGATAAAAAGCACCTATAAGGACCGCGATACCGCTTCCGATCCCTATAAACGTGGCAAAGTTTCCGGCCAGGACCTCAACGGCATATATTCTTGCCGTATCACCCATCGAGGAATGCCTGCCCGTAAAATCGATCAGTGTATCGAGCTTAAAGAAGTTGTCCAGAGGTTCTGAAAAGCCGGAGAGTTTTCCCGGGATCACGATACTTACGAAGAGCCTGGAAGCTATGGCAGGATTCATGAGATTTGTACCGACGCCTCCTGAGAGCTGCTTAATTACCAGAGACCCGAACAGTACTCCCATTATGACCACATCGACAGATGTGTCAGGCGGGAGAAGCAAAGCGAATATGGTACCGCTTATGACGGAACTGATATCTATATAATCCCTGTTTATCGTTTTCGAGCGGAAGAGCCTTGAAAAGGCATAGTCGAAAAAGAAGAACAGTGCCTGCGATAAAAAGAGCAGGCAAAGTGCACGAAGGCCGTAGTAAACGACGGCAAGCACTATGCACGGGATGAGCGCGATAAGAACGTTGATATAGATGAACGGCGCATTCTTCTCGGAATGGATGAAAGGAGCGAAATGACCTTTTATCATACGTATTTACCTCCTTCGAAAGGAAGTACGATCGTATCTTCATCGATCTCATCGGAATTAAGTCCGTCCTCATCTTCGGCATAAGCCTCAAGTAACGAAGCATCACCGATATCGAGCTTGTCCATGGTAAATCTCGTTCTGTTATTGTTCGAGAGCTCTTCATTCGTCTTACTGATCAATCGGTTCTTTGCGGCGAACGAAGCTATCGTACCTGTCAGGTCGAGTCCTGCAGGACAGACATAGGAACAGGCTCCGCAGGCAATACATCTGTTAGCATTCTCGTGAAGAGCCTTACTGTCCTGCCCGAGGTCGATGAGCTTATAGCAGACACTCGGAGTTATATCCATAGGGCAGGCATCATAGCACATGCCGCAGTGGATACAAGGTGTCTTGGGGGATTCGAGCATCTTGATAACGGTTATGGCTGACGTCGTCTTTATTATCGGTGTATCAAGATCTGTACAGGAAAGTCCCGTCAGGGCATTACCCCATACGATCCTGCATGAAGAAAAGACAGGCGACATCTTACTTAGTACGTCTCTTATCGGTGTCCCTATCGGAACAAGCACATTATGACCGTCGGTCGTATCTCCCGATACCGACACGATCCTGCTGCAGAAAGGCATATTATCCGCAACTGCCTCCCAGACGGCATTTAATGTCGAACAGTTAAAGAGAGCTGCCTTGACGCTTTCTTCCAAAGTATCGTTCTCGCTTAGCTCGACCGAATAAAGTGCTCTTGCGATAAGCCTGAAATGGCCCTGAGGAAATCTCTCCTTGAATCTTACGACTTCAAAAGTAAGGTCGGGGTAATCCCGCTTTATTCCGTCAATGGAATTATTAAGATAACCCCGTTCGAGCTTTCTCTCGGAGGATATGAGGAATCTTATCTTTGAAACGCCTATGATGCCTGCGACAACGACCGCACCCATTACGATATAATCAGGCGTATCGCATATCCTGTGAAGGTCACAGGTGGCATAGGGCTCACTTTGGAGGCAGTTGACCAGAAGTTCGTTGACCTTAAGTCTTCTTGCACGGTTGAGCTTTGCGATAGTGGGTATTCCTTCACCGCCCATTCCGACTATGCCGGCATTCTTGATTATGCCCATGGCGGTCCTTGCATCAACATTAAGATCCTGCCTCGGCCTGAGCGAAGGATGATAAGTCCTTTTCATGTCGCTCTCTATAACGATGGCCTTCGTGGATACGCCATTCGGAAGAGTGATCGTCTTTATCTCCGTAACCTTGCCCGATATGCCCGAATGGACCGGAACCGAGAAAGATCCGGGTGCCGGAGCTCCAACGCACTGCCCTATAAGGACTTCATCACCGACTTCAACGGTGGGGATGGCTTCAACTCCGTAATGCTGCTTCATGGGAAGGATGATCTTCGAAGGGTAGATCCTCTCTATCATGGATTCGCACACATAACGAGTACGCCTTGAAAAATTCAAGGCGTTCTCGGGAAGTATGCTTTTCATGAAAGAGTATTTTTTCTCAGACATAGGATCGCCCTTTCAAGAGATTACCAAAAGATCAGTCAGCGTAACCCTCCAAACGCTTGGAAACACTTGATCTGCCAAGCTTACGGATAGCCTTGGCTTCGATCTGCCTGATCCTCTCTCTTGTAACTCCCAAAGTTCTTCCTACTTCTTCGAGAGTCCTCTGTCTTCCGTCATCGAGACCGAAACGGAGCTTTATTACCTTCGCTTCACGCTCGGACAATACCGACAATACATTTACCAGTTCTTCCTTAAGAAGTACGCGGGCGACTTCCTCATCAGGAGATAATGTCTCATCGCTTGAGATAAAGTCAACGAGGTGGCTGTCCTCTTCCTCACCTACCGGCTTATCGATAGATACAGGATCCTGGGAGATGCGCTGGATCTCACGGATCTTCTCTGAGGACAGTTCCATCTTTTCCGCGAGTTCGTTAACATCAGGCTCCCTACCCAATTCCTGGACGAGCTGTCTTTGGATCCTGGTAAGCTTATTGATCGTCTCGACCATATGTACCGGGATACGGATCGTTCTGGCCTGATCTGCTATAGCTCTCGTAATGGCCTGTCTTATCCACCATGTGGCATATGTACTGAACTTAAAGCCCTTTGTATAGTCGAATTTATCAACTGCCTTGATAAGTCCGATATTACCCTCCTGAATGAGATCAAGGAGAGACAAACCTCTGTTCATATATTTCTTTGCTATGGAGACAACAAGTCTCAAGTTTGACTCAACTAATACATCCTTGGCTGACTCGTCGCCTTCGCTCATCCTGGATGCAAGCTCTCTCTCGTCATCTGCGGACAACAGAGGTATCTTACCGATCTCCTTCAGATACATCCTGATGGAATCATCTACACCGATATCTTCGGCAGAAGTAAATTCCAGTGCCTTTGCGGAATCGATATCCTGCTCGATCGAGATACCCAGCTTCTCTATTTCGGCTGCGAGCACGCCCGCTTCTTCCGGGCCTATCTCAAAATCATCCGTGATCCCGTCAAAATCCGACTCGGAGATCACATTCTTATTCTTGATCGCTATCTTTTTAGCTACTTTAAGCGCACTTTGTAAATCTGCCATGTTTCCTCCAAAATACCTTTTTTCAAACCAAAGATCCGTTAATCAACGTAATCTTTCAGTTTCTTGCTCCTGCTAGGGTGGCGGAGCTTACGGATCGCCTTGGCTTCTATCTGCCTGATCCTTTCCCTTGTAACGCCAAACTCCCTGCCCACTTCTTCAAGCGTTCTCTGTCTTCCGTCATCAAGGCCGAATCTTCTTCTTAATACTTTGGCTTCTCTGTCAGACAGAGTATCCAACACTTCGATCAATTCTTCTTTAAGAAGTTCCCTTGATACGACTTCGTCAGGCGAAGCGGTCTCGTCGCTGGCGATAAAGTCCACGAGGTGGCTGTCTTCCTCCTCGCCGACCGGCTTGTCGATCGATACAGGATCCTGAGATATCTTCTGGATCTCACGGATCTTCTCTTCCGATAATCCCATCTTGGAAGCGAGCTCCCCGGTATCCGGTTCACGTCCGAGTTCCTGTATCAATTGCCTTTCTATCCTGTTGAGCTTATTGATCGTCTCGACCATATGCACAGGGATACGTATTGTTCTTGCTTGATCCGCTATTGCTCTTGAGATAGCCTGTCTGATCCACCATGTTGCATATGTGCTGAACTTAAAGCCCATTGAATAGTCAAATTTATCTACGGCCTTGATAAGACCGATATTCCCCTCCTGGATGAGGTCCAGAAGAGACAAACCTCTGTTCATGTATTTCTTCGCTATGGAAACGACAAGACGGAGGTTGGATTCTATGAGGGTGTTTTTTGCTTCCTCATCACCGTCGAGCATCTTTCTTGCGAGCTCCTGTTCCTGATCGCCGCTAAGAAGCGGTACTTTACCGATCTCCTTTAAGTACATCCTTACAGAATCGTCGACGTTTATCTCGTCGCTCTCGGCTTCCCTTATGGATTCTTCGGCAGTCTCATCAGGATCTTCTTTATCGGTGATGGTTACACCCATCTTCTCGAGTTCGGCAGTAAGTCTGACAGCATCGGCCAGGCCGTTATCAAGCTCTGCGGCTTCGCTCTCAACAGTCTCCTGTCGCAGCGCCCCGCCTCTCTTATCGGCCATTTTCTTAAGCTTAGCAAGTTTCTTGTCAAAATCTGCCATCAAACTCTCCTTATTTGGAGGATGCGGTTGTCACCTTATTCTCCGAAAAATCCGCCTTTTCCGATGTCACGGTATAAACACCGTTCTTAGAATAGATCTTCATCTTGACATCGTCATTACCGTACTTGGAAGAGATCGACTTCCTCGCGTCGCAGTAATTGTCAAAGAGCAGACGTGCTTCATTCTCATCAATATCGTCTCCTGTAAGAACAGAGACCTTCTGGCACGAAATACCCTGGATCGAGTATCCTGCGATATTTCCGTCGTCGTCCTTTGTAAGGTCGACATTAGCGACATTTTCAACAACAGCAGGCATCTTGTCTTCCATCTTTGCGAGAAGAGAAGTCCTCATCTTATAAAGCGGAAGTGAGATGCAGATAATCGTAATGAGAGCAACACCTGCGATAGCGGTAAGGATAGCTACTACCTTCTTGGGAGCCTTAACATCCTTAGCCTGGACCTCAAACTGCTTGGTCTCGACAACAGTCTCGACAACCGAGCTCTTGCTGTTTCTCTCAACCGCCGGAGTTACGCGGTCAGGCATCGTGGAAAACTGGTTCTTACCTGTTCCCTCCGTTGTCTTCTCGAACTTCTCCATAGGGAAATTGATATCCTTAAGCTCCGCATCAACAGGGATTACTTCTCCTATCGGAAAAACAGCATTACAGAATATGCATTCGCACATTTCATCTGCTGAATTGTAAACTACGAGAGATCCGCAATTTTTGCATAAACCTTGCAAAACAGCCATTTAAAAACCTACCTTCAATTTTCAAAAATTGCGCATGAGCGCATTAAAAGACAAATTACAATATAACGTGCCCAGGCTTTTATGTCAACCTTTTATATTATTAAAATTAAGGAAAGCATATGCTATAATCAGCTAAAACTGTTAAGGGGCAGACATGATGAACAAAGATATCACACCCGAGAGATTTATGAGAGAAGCCCTCAAGGAAGCAAGGAAGGCCTATGAACTCGAAGAATGCCCGATCGGGTGCGTCATCGTCAAAGACAATAAGATCATATCAAGAGCTCATAATCTCAGGATCACACATAACTGTTCACTAAGCCATGCCGAGATCCTGGCCATAAAGAAGGCATGTAAAAAGCTCGACTCATGGCGTCTGTCTGACTGCGACCTCTATGTCACGCTGGAACCGTGCACGATGTGTTCAGGAGCCATAATCCAGTCAAGGATAAGGAAAGTTTACTTTGCGGCATATGAGCCCAAAGGAGGCGCTGTCTGCTCCTGCAACGATATCTTTGATATAAGACACGGACATAATCATGAAGTCCTCTTTGAAGGAGGCCTTCTTGAAGAGGAGAGTTCCAAGATGCTGAAGGAATTCTTCCGGGAGATAAGGGACAGCAAAAAGATCAGAGAATAAACTCTTTTCCCTTTCTTACGAGCCAGATTATCTTTTCCTTGACGTTAATACCTGACGCCTCGACCGAAGCAGCATAAAAATCGAGCTGAAGTCCGTGACGTTCGGATAATGTCTTCTTTATCTCTTCATCATCTTCAGTCTTTATCCTGTCGGTCTTATAGTCGACTATCACGGCTTCACCGTCTTCGATGAACAGAACGTCCAAAACGCCCTGTACAAGGGTATCATCATCGGTGTCCCTGACATTGACCGAAAACATGATGGGACGCTCGAAGAAAGCATTGCCCTTCTTCTCGGCTTCGGCGATCCTACGGAACAGATCCGATCCGACAAAGTACAGTAGTTCATTCTCAAACGAAGCTATTACAGGCATCATATTGTCTTTTATGATCCCCTTATCCTTGAGGAAACTGATCTCAAGATCCAGTGCTTCCTCGGGTGATCTTCCGTTATCGATATCTTCAAGTATCTTAACGAAATCGAGGAACCTCAGCATATTATGGATCAGCGTTCCCTTGGAGGAAGCCGACTTATAAGCATTCTCGGGATCAAAATAATCGAGGGACGGAACTATGAGATTGATCGGAAGCTTCTTCGGATTTACTCCTTCTGCTCCTTCTCCGTCAAAAGACAAACGCAGTTCTTCTTTCTTGATCTCTGATACACTTGTCTTGGAAGAAGCCTTTACGGATCTCTCATATTCATATGGCGGAAATACGGGATATCCGTCCCTGTCAAAGCCATCAATATTAAGGTGGGCATGTAGTATCTCACCCTGAACGAATTCACGGATAAGCTGATCGGCTCTGATATCGTTTTCGGGAACGATCTCCAGTTCGAAGCCGTCGAAATCCGATATATCCTTAACAAATGATGCGTCATTTACCGAAAGTGCTTCTCTTATATCTGCTGCTTTATTGATCCTGGAGAGGGCTATAAAGAATTCTTCAGCGATCTTTTTGAGACTCAGATGAATACTTCTCCTGAACTTGATATTCTTTTCCACTGCCGCTTTTTGGTAATAACACATACGGTCTTTTAACGGATCGAACTTAGACACTATCGTCAGTCTGTTCATGGCTCTTGTAAGCGCAACATAGAACAGTCTCAATTCCTCAGAAACGGCCTCAAGATGCTTTTCGTTACTGAACATCACAGACTCAAACGAATCCCATCTTCTGATATCATCCTCATCTGAAAAATCATCAGCGATAAATCCGAACCTCTCGTCAAAAGACAGGTGGGATTCATCCGTCTTGGTCTTTGAATCTATCTGTGTGACTATGACAAATGGAAATTCAAGACCCTTACTCTTATGGAACGTCATGACAGAGACGGCATTGTCGTCATCTTTCTCCACTTCAAAAGACGCAGAACCAGGCATCTCGATCTTAAGCTTATTCAGTGAATCCGCGATGGCGGAGATATCGCTCCCGCGATCCATATAGGACTCACAGAGCCATTCCTTGAACCTTCTGAGCTTGATCACTTCGTAAGGACGTTTTTCCTTCACCGTAGCAAGGATACCTGTTGCTGCATAGATCTTCTCGATAAGTTCGCTTATGTTGAACATGAGAGATTCCGACCGGAGCTCATCCAATCTGTCCAGAAAGACGTGGACCCTGTCATAAAGATCTATGTCATCAGGTCTTTCCATATCGGCATATGCCCTGACCTTGTTAATAAGATTCATGCCCTCTATCCCCTGATCCTTGGCATACATGATTATCTTTGAGATCTCATTTACGGTGAAGTTCGAGAATCTGAAATCAGCGAGCATTATCCCGAACAAGCTCTCATCCCTGTGCTCGTTTCCGAGTATGGTAATAAGAGCACAGATCGATGCAATATCACTGTCCTCATAAAGTTTCCTCACATCATTACAGGAACTCGGGATCCCTACAAGGTTCAATACCTTGGAGATAGCTCTTGCCCTGTCGTTACTTCTGGTAAGGATACAGATATCTCCCGGCTCATGAGAAGGATCTTTAAGATAATCCGTGATCTCCCTGATAACACCTTTTATCTCTGAAGCTCCCGACCCGTTTATGGAATCAAGGTCGATCCTTGTACAATCCGGGTTTAATATCTCGTTATCAAACTGATCGTCATCATCCGTGCCATCCTCGTCCGATATGAGAAGGATCTTGGGAAGAACATGAGTTTTGGGCAGATCTTCTTCCTTTTGGGCATTCTTGTCCTTACTGAGCATATGACTCTTGTCATATTCTATCTCGGTCGAATCTCCGCTCATAAGCTGCGTGAAGATGATATTGACAAAATTCAATATCTCTTCCGTACTCCTGTAGTTATTATTTATCAGAAGGACCTTTCCGGACTCATCCTTGTTATATCTTTCCATCCTGTTTATGAACATTCTGGGATTGGCATATCTGAACTTATAGATGCTCTGCTTTACATCTCCTACCATGAAGAGATTATTATCAGCAAAAGACTCGACTATGGCATCCTGAAGAGTACTGTCATCCTGATATTCGTCAACATAGATCTCTTTGAACTTTTCTTTGTAGAAATCCCTGACCTGAGGGTCTTTTAATGCTTCAAGGGCATATTGTTCCATATCGGCAAAGTCCATTACCCTCGCCTTTTTCTTGAGCCTCGAATAATTAGCATCCATCTTCACGAGAAGATCCTTATATGCCTCAATGATATATGTCCTCTCCTTCTGCTTATCAAGAAGTCCGTCCAGGCCTGTCGAGAAAACATCAAAGAGCATCTCCGAAGGACAGTATTGCAAGAGAAGTCCCTTATATGAGTTGATCTCCCCCTGAGCAAAATAAAGAAGAGCAAAGGCAGGAGCCACCGTCTCCTTCAGATCTTTAAGCTTGGCAGGAGTTGTACCCCCGAGATCAACGTTCTTAAGCCTGTCGAGACTCTTTCCGAAGAAAGCAAAGGCTTCTTCCGGATCATCCGGTATATTGTCCAATACAAAGCTTTCCGCGAGGATGGAATTGACAGCAACCGTTACTATCGATTCGACTTCTTCCTTCATTCCAGAATAAGGGATCTCATCCAATGATCTTTTGGCCGCTTCCATGGCTTCACTGTAGAAATCTCTCATCATGAGGATAAAGCTGTCTAAAAAGAGTATCTTACCCTCATTATCAGCTTCCTTTCTTAAGAAAACTTTCTTCTCGATCAATTCGATATATTCCGGAAGGCTCCTCAACTTTTTATAGTTATCGACAAGGGATTTTATGAGGCTATAGTCACTTCTTCCGTCGAAAAAGACGACTAGTCTTGATAAAGGAGAATCATTAAATCCGCTTATATCCTTGAACTCCCCGTAAGACTGCTTTACAGCCATGCTTGCGGCAGATGTTAAGAGCATTTCCCTCTCAGTCTCGGAGACCGGCGCAAGTCCCGTCTCATGATCAAATCCTTCGGCTTCGCTTCCCTTCTCTCTTATGATCCTAGAACAAAACGAATCGATGGTCATGATATAAGCTGACGGCATGAGATTAAGCTGTTCCTTGAGCATCCTTATCTTATTGGTATCGGTTTCTTCCTCAAGACGTTTTTTGATGGCATTTTTGATCTTTACGGCCATATTCTCGGCAGCCGCATTCGTAAATGTCATCACAAGGAGCCTGTCTACGGACACTTCTCCCTTCAATATCTTATCTATGATCCTCGCGACAAGGACCGTAGTCTTTCCCGCTCCGGCAGCTGCGGAGACCAGGATATTTCCGATACCTTCATCGACTATCAGTTGCTGTTCTTTGGAAAGTCCCATCTTCTCTCGCTCCGTTCCTTCATTAGATCGATATAATACCGTTGTGTCCTTGTTTTTTTCGATTCATTCTTATAATATTTGATGTCATCATCATCTTTGAGCTTGCAAGCCCTGTCTGTCTTAAGTCCGGTCAGGTCATTTCCGCAAAGCCCCCTCAGATCGCAATAATTGCAAAGAGAATTTTTTCCCTGTTCCGATACGGGATTTACGAGAGCATCACATCTTCCTCTCGAGATCTGATCCGCCGTATTCCTGATTAGTTTTCCCGTATACTCCAAGACCTCGCTGATCTCGTCACTTCCAAGCTTCGATCCTTCAAACTTAAAATCAGATGATTTCTTACCTGCTTTATCTCCAAACCCGAGCATCAGTTCGATATAACCGACATTATCTATCTTCTCGTTTTGATCGCGCATCGCCAACGCATAAGCGAACAGCTGGAACTGAAGTCCCGCCGAGAGATATTTTAAGTTTATGTTCTTCGACCCGGTCTTATAGTCTACAATCCTTATGCTGCCGTCATCGGGATTTCTGTCGATACGGTCAATGACGCCCGTGAACAGGAAATCGGTATTGTTATCCGTAGTAAATTTCAAACGGTTCTGAAGATCCTTCATCTTCTTCTCAAAACCGACAGGGATATAATTCTCTTCGATACAGTAATCCAGAAGCTTTGGGAGAGCCTTGATAAAGAGCCTTCTTACCCTGTATCCCGTCTCGATCGAGTAAAGAAGAGTATCCTTATCAGGCATCTTGGAATCATCAAGAGCCTGCTCATAATATTTTTCCGAAAGCATCTTAAGATGGTCCTCATCATCTAAGAGTTCCCTTTGCTTCTTAAGACCTTCGATTGTCTGAACAGAAGCCATATCCCTGATCGCTCTCTCAAACATTGAATGGGCAATCGTACCATATTCATTAACGAGTACTCTCGTGCCGTCATTTCTCCGGGAGATGCCGAGAAGATATTTGACCATATACCTCATCGGACAGTAATTGAAGTCTTCAAAGCCTGAAACATGTCCGATGAGAGTGCCTCCGGTAAGTCCCTTTACCAGTTCCTCGTCAATAACGGAAGAAGTGCAGTCATGGCGCTTCTTTACCGCCCTGCCGTATACCGGCGTCTCAAATGCAACCTGTTGCTCAATATTCTTGAAATAGCAGGATCTGATATATCCGAAGGTCTCACTGTCATAATTCCTGTCCCTGTCGAGAACTATCATGAGCTTTTCCGAGACGGCATTAAGGACAAGAGCAGACTTAATGAATTCTTCCCTGCTCTTCGTCTGTACCTTATCAGGGAGATCTCCTCCCATCTCGGAACTCAGTCTCAGAAGCTCGCTGTTACTCATTATGCCTTCCGACTGACCGGAATAAGGGAAATTCCTTGAATCACATCCGATCATGAAAAGGACCTTGCAGGGAGTTGCGCAGGCACTGTCATAATCGACGAGTTCTATCGAATCGACGGTAAGAGGGATAGTTGCAACGACCTTGTTCCTCATGTCTACCTTAAGGAGGAAGGAGAACAGTTCGTGAGTAACATTTACATCGTTAAGCTCGCTCTTGAATGAAGTGAGGAGGATCATCACTTCCTTATAGCTTCTTACGAGTATCGAAGCAGATGCCGTATCCTTCCTGTCATAGAATTCGTCACGGAGGCTTTCTACCCATTTCCGAAGTCCGTCGAGATAATTGAGAAGTATCTCCGCCTTACCTGATAAAAGCTCCATTACATATACCTTGTCGCATACTTTGCGAAGAGGGATAAGTACCTTCTCGACAACACAGGTCCAGATATATTCCCCGCCGTGTTCGATCACCTTGTCATTATAATAGATCTGATACGGCGGACGCTTGAGTTCCGGAGCAGGAATAAATCTCGACTTGTCAAAGAGCCTGTCCTTGTTCGTGATATTCTCTCTAATACAGTAATTCTCAAAATAATCGACCATCTCATAGGTGACCGGAAGTATACCCGTTCTGAGGATACGGATAACAAGATCGAGATTATAATCATAAGTCGGAAGTTCAAGGAAAACATCGACAAATCTCATGATCGGGGTACTGTCCAGGATCATTCTCTTATCTATAAAGGCATCAAGACCGAAAAGCCTCATTATGCCCTTGAACCTCTCCGTGACAGCGTCATCCTGCGAGAATACCCTTATGTCCTTATAGCGGTACCCTTCTTCCCTCGTAAGCCTTATTATCTCGTTACAGACAAAGGATAATCCGCTGTCTGTATCATTGATCCTGAAAAGTTCTACGGAGCCGTCCGGATCATCTATTGATATCTTCTCGTCCAGAGCATAGGAAGAAGTAATCCTTCCGAGATCGTTGCCGGAAGACAGTCCTTCAAAGGACCTGGGTTCGATCTTGAATTCAACGCCTTCCTTACGGAGGGAAGATATGATCTTATTGCCGAAATAGTAGATATTCTTATCGGAATCTCCGGAATAAAGAGTATAGATGACTATCTCTGACCCGAGTCTGTCCAGAGCCTTGATGAAAGAAAGTTCCTGAGGCGTAAAGGTTCTCGAGGTACCGAAGCCGTATATGACGATCTTCGTATCCTTAAGAGTCCTCAGATATGAATATAATCTTCCTGACGGGATCTGACCTGATGAGACGGCTCTGTCTATAAAATCCCCTGCTCTCGTAATATCACTCTCGAGAAGAGAGAATCCGTATCTGTCATTGATCTCCTGGATATATCCGATCAGTATCTTAAGATCATTGACCTTGTCATAAAAAACGTCATCCGGTGAAGGAGCATTATTGATGACTTCGTCTAGAGCATCAGTCGTGATCCCGAATCTGGCGAAGTCGCCCAAAAGGCTTATGAGCCTGTCGATATATTCAAAACGGTTGACGTATTTGCTGAAATTCCTGAATTCGCTGCCGTGCCTGACAAAGATATGATAGATAACATTACGGAGCATGACATCGTCAAATCCCGTAATCGTATCATCTCCGGAATTACTGACGATCCTTTGCGCAAACTTAAGAAAGCTCAATACATCATGCTTCAAAAGGCCTGCCGTAACGATGTCTTCGCCGACCTTTAAGGCCTTCTTGCCGTCATTACCCAAAGACTCGAACAATATCCTCTCGGTGGTAGCCTTGGAGGTCTCAGGCACGATAAAGAGGGCTTCCTTACCTGAAGAGATCTCTTCACGGATTATGGGTCTTAACGGGCACTTAAGAGAGTCAAGGCTCTTTACCGTTATCATGTCGCTACCTCCCTGCCGGATTCATATAAGACAAGTATACTATAAAGACCGGGTCATAAATCGTACATTGACCCGGTCTTTCATTTTTGTTTTTTTTGTTTTTTTTTTATCAGGTATCCAGAACCTTCAGGACAGCTTGTCGAGGTTGCAGGCATTCATCTCCCGCATATTCGTATCATTCTTTTCGAGAAGGGACTCGATAGCTTCCTGCTCGAGAGGTCGTTTGATCTTGAGCGTCGTCGTCTTGATCATCTCCGTCTCTGAGAATACGTAGTTTCTGACTATCTTGTAAGACGGCATCTGATGGTTCGCATCGCGCAGCTTGTCATTCAGGTAGAGAGATATCTCCTGGTCGTTTGCTTCGCCCTTGGAGCCGATCTCGGAAGCTATGACCTTCCTGTTGATCAGGAGCTTGGCGCAGATATCTATGGCATCGCGCTCGTTCCTGTTGCCCCATACGAATGCTTCAGTGACACCCGGAATATCCAGGAGCAGTGTCTCGATCTCCTCAGGGAAGGCCTTCTTGCCGTTCGTGAGGACGATCATGGACTTAACACGGCCTGTTACGTGGATACATCCCTTTCTGTCGATATAGCCCATGTCACCCGTGTGGAACCAGCCGTCCTTGTCGATGACTTCCTTTGTGGCTTCCTCGTTATTATAGTAGCCCTTCATGACACAGTCAGACTTGGTGAGGATCTCGCCTACCTTGTTGGGCTTCTCGGCACCTTCTATCGCAGCAGTGATACCGTACATAGGGCGTCCGACACTGCCGTAGACGTTACATTCAAGCGTTGTCGTCGCAATAACAGGTGACGTCTCGGTAAGACCGTAGCCCATAAGAAAATCTATACCGATATTATTGAAGAACTCGACATATTTCTTGTCTATGCCGGCACCTCCGATAACGACGATCCTTAGGTTGCCGCCGAGCTTTTTGATGATGTCGGAGAAGACCACGCGTCTTAAGTCGAGGCCGAAATGGCGGAGGAACTTCGTGACCGGGATCATTATGCTTATGAGCTTTTTCTTGCCGGACTGCTCAATACCGTCGATGATCTTCTCGTATATGTTTTCGAAAAGAAGGGGCACGGAGATACAGAAATCGATGTGCCACTCGGACATGTTCTTGACGATGTAGCGAAGGCCGTCCGAAAAACACGCGCAACAGCCCCTCGAGATGAGGAAGAAGTCACATGTGTTCTCAAATGTATGATGGAGCGGCAGGATGGAAAAATAATGCTCTCCCCTGGCCGCATAGAGCGTCTGCGAGATATAGTAAACGTTGGAGCAGATATTCTTGTTAGTAAGCATTACTGCCTTGGCCTGTGAAGTGGTTCCCGAAGTGAAGAGTATGATCTTCACTTCCTCGGGATCGATCGGATTGGCGGAAAAGCTCTCATCGCCCTTCTCAAGGAGCTCTGCGCCCTTGGAGATAAGATCATAAAGATCTGCGAAGCGTTCGTCGTCAGCAGGCCAGGTGAGCTTAGCTCCGATCCCTTCAACATACATGCAGACAAAGCGCTCGACCAGAAGATCATATTCGCCTGTCCTGATCTTCTCCGCGATAGACACCATCATCTCATGATGCTTCGGGTGATAGAAGATTACCCTGGTCTCGCTCCTCTCGAGGAGCTTAACGAGTTCGCCTTCAGGAAGGGCACGGTCCAGAGGGATACCGATACTGTTGCTTCCGAGAATGGCGGAATAGGAGACAAACCACTCGTAGCAGTTCTCGCCGACTACCGCAAGTCTCTTTCCGTAATAATCAGAATTTATGATATAAGTTCCGAGGGCTTTGACATCACGCCCGAACTGCGCATATGTCCTGTGCTCTTCAGGTAAAGTAGGCTTCCTTCTGAAGATAGCCACATCCAATTCCGCATGTCTTTCGGCTGCCGAGAGAACGAGATCACGTATCGAATCAAATCTCTCCGCCTCGTATAGCGAAGTACCCTTTACCTGACGCATAAAGCCTCCAAATCGTTTTTTACTCTAGAGATATTAGCATTTTAAGATATTTAAGTCCATATTGCAAAGTGTAAGCCGGAAAGTCAAAGCCGGATTGCCGCATAAAACACCCCAAAATAGGTGTTGCAAATATTTTCTTTTTTATTAATATATGTATGAATTCAAACTAACGGAGAAAGTTATGGCTGAAACATCACATCTAGACAAACAATATCCCACCAAGCGCACGTTCCCTGCCAAGGTGGCTAAGTTTTTCTTCCTTCTTTATACTTCAACGGTCATCAATCTCAAATGTATCAACAGGGAGAATTTCCCGGAAAGTTACCCATATGTGATCGCTTCCAATCACCAGTCTTATGCAGACGGTGTATGGATAGCCAAATATCTCCCGAGAGGGCACTTCAAGAAGATGTGCTGCCTTGCGGGTGCTGACCTTGAGACTAATCACGGCAGGATCGGAAGGCTCATAATGAAGGTCGGAAGAGGTATTGCCGTTGACAGATACGGTAATCCCGTAAGAGGTCTCATCAAGGCCAAAAAGGAAGTTGAAAAGGGCGATATCTGCCTCGTATTCCCTGAAGGAACAAGATCTTCCACGGGTGAGATCGGTGAACTTAAGGACGGTGCATCCTATATCGCCATCAAGGCTAATGTTCCCCTGGTTCCCGTATTCGTATCAGGCGCTTACCAGATCTGGTCAAGACATATGCCTAAGATGAAGACATTCAAGGGATTCCTGAAAAGGAAAAAGATGAGGATAATCATCGGAAAGCCTCTCTACGGCAAGGACTTCGACAATGACGCGCATAAGATGACAGCCGAACTTCAAAGATGGATGAACAATATGCACGCCAAGTATTTCGATCCGGAGAATTGTGATATCTAAGAAAGAAGGAGTTGAGATCTCAACTCCTTTTTTGTTGCTCTTCTTTCGGAAAATAGGAAAAATACAAAGCTTCCGGGAAGACTTCAAACCTGACCCTGTTACCGTAGAACATCTCTCCGTCGGTATTTCCCAGGAGCTGGAATGAATTATCCTTACAGCTTATGATGCCGCTCGTGGCCTTAAAGATCTTAACATGCTCATCTTCTACGTGTTTTCCGAACCTGGCGAGCATGAAGAGCTTCAATGCCTTGAGCTTGCCCGGGTACTCGGTTACGCATATATCGAGGACGCCGTCATCGATCTTGGCCGTAGGTGCCATCATGCACCCGTTATTATACTTTCCGTTACATACCGATATGGACAGGTATTCGCCGTCCTGGCAGATCTCGTTTGTCTCACTGTTAACGATCTCCAGATTATAATCCATCTTATATGTGGTAACCTTCTTCAGGGCATGGAGAACGCCTCTTATGCCTGCGGCTTTTCTGGTCAGCTTATGGTTCTTCTCGAGGATCTCGGATGAATACGTAAGCGCCCTTGTCTCAAATCCGAATGAAGCCACGTTCAGAAAATACCTTGACCATACGGGCAGATGATTCCCCAGGATATCGTAGCTGTCAATCCTGACAAGATCCACCGGGATCTTTCTGAGCTGATCCAGTATTCCGATGGCTTTCTCGGGATGGAGCATGATATATTCGGGAGTAACTGTCCTGGCAAAACAGTTCTCACTCCCCACCGGTATTACCGCGAGAGGAGTGGAACGGTAAGCAAGTCCGTTAACGACTTCGTGGATGATATTGTCACCGCCGCATACGACAACGGTAACATTCTCATCAGACATCTCACTTGCCTCGACAGCAAGATCCGATGCCTGTCCCGGCTGCTTGATATAGCGGAGCTCGATGCTGTTTCTCATATCTTCGTTCAAAGATGCAATGGTATCTTCGAGCTTGCGGAGCTCTTTTTGATTGATCTCATTGCTTATGATGAACAGATAGCGCATTCATATAGTCCCTTCGGTTTACTTATTTATGCCGGGATCATTTCTCGGGCTGTGTCGACAGTCTGAATACCAGATCGACAATATCTTTTACGGTCTTGACATTGTCAAGATCCTCATCAGGCATCCTGATGCTGTATACTTCCTCCAGATCGACGACAAGTTCATAGAGCTGGAGTGAGTCAAGATCCAGTTCATCAGGTATGATCGTGTCGGGTCTGATGTCCGTCGGCGATATGTCGAGCATATCCGTGATCATCTTAACGAGATCATCAAGGATCAGGTCCTTCATCTTATTCTCATCCAGAGTATTATCGTCATTCATGTATTCCATAGGATCACGGTTGTCATCCATTTTCTTCTCTCCTCCGGCCTTCTTCAGCCACTTTCTTCGCAGTCTTCCTTATTGAATCCGAACCGCTGTAACGTCTGAGCTGCGACGCGACATAATCATCTATCTCGGAGACCATCTTGATCAGCTTCTCCTGATCTTCCAGGGAATAAGGCTCCAGTATCCTCTTGGCAAGTACGGTGTGGAACTTCGTATGGATCCTGCAGGCGAGCTTGCCGTTCTTGGTAAGACTGATCCTGACGATCCTTCGATCGGCTTCGTCTCTCTTCCTTAATACATATCCCTTCTTGACCAGTCTGTCGATCGCGACCGTAAGCGTGCCCGTGGTAACTCCGAGATCGGTTGCAGTCTCGGTCATCGTCCTTGCTTCATACGGACCGATCGCATCGAGAGTATGCATCTCGGCGTTGGACAGATCCGAGAAATAACCCTTGGAAAGTGCCTGCTCTTCGGTAAGAAGTACGTTCTCGTAGATCCTTACGAGTAGTTCGCTCAGCTTGGCTTCTTCTGCCCGCATGATACTTCCTCCAATCAGTCAAAAATACATAATATTTATTATACGACATTTATGTTGAAAATCAAAGTAAACCCTTGATATCAAGAAGTCTCGGGTACTCGCCTCCGAACAGCGCA
This sequence comes from Clostridiales bacterium, assembly GCA_024691135.1. Taxonomy (GTDB): domain Bacteria; phylum Bacillota; class Clostridia; order Saccharofermentanales; family Saccharofermentanaceae; genus Saccharofermentans. The sequence continues at coordinate 8,046 of JAILNZ010000133.1, read as the reverse complement.
AGCCTTGTTATGACGGCATTTTGAGCGAGCTCCTCATCATATTCCTCATGCCTGCACAAAGCCGAGAGCAAGACATCCGGCCTTAAATTCTTTACCGAACCTGCGCACACATAAAGCTCACATATATCAGGGTCAGAAGACATCTTCTGCGCCCCTGACAAAAGGAGCGGCCTTATATCCGTCTCAACGGTCTTGCCCTTGGATCTCTTCTCGACCTTGATCTCTTCCTTTTCGAAAAGCCTCATGAGGGGATCCCGGATACCGGGAGCTTTTATCCTGTACATAGCCGTGGTCACAACGCTCATCAGTGAGTTTTTCGGCTCGTCTATGTTGATCCCGCCATATAGTCTGACACCCGAAGGAAGGTTCGGATTGACCTTCTTCATGAATTCCTCCGCGTCGACCAAACGGCTCAGGGAAATATCGACATAATCCCCCAAAGTATCGATCCCGACGCCCAGAGGGAGCGCAAATACCATCATCGGTCTCGGATTATATCCCTGGGTGTACATTATCGGCATCTCGGCTCTTCTTACTGCCCTGTCAAAAGTATGCATGAGGTCCAGATGTCCCACAAAGGAAGCATCTCCGACCCTCTCGAAAAGGCATCTGACGACGTACTCGGTCCGGTGGACCTGCCTTGTCATTTCCTGACTTCTCTCATTTTGGAGCATAACACTCACCTGCCTTAAAACACTGTGCACCGCATCCCGAGCACTTCTCCCTGCAAGGAGGCGTTATCTGTTCATTATATGCCTTTTCGCGCTCTTTCCTGAAAAAGCTCATATTAACGCCCACGTCGATATGTTCCCACGGCAGATGCTCGTCATCGACATCAAAACCCCTGGCGAACATCTCCCATGTAAGTCCGTGCTCATGAAGCGTCTCCATCCACACGTCGTACTTGAAGTGATCGTCCCAGGCATCATAGAAACACCCCTTGCGGTAACCTTCCTCGATAACATCGCAAAGGCGTCTGTCACCTCTTGCAAGAACAGATTCCCATAGCGAAGTCTCGACATCATGCCAGATGTATTTTATGTTCCTGGACTTGATCAGAGACCTGAGATAAGACTGCTTTTCCAGAAACTCCTCCTTGGTATTCTGTCTCTCCCACTGGAAAGGCGTGAAGGGCTTGGGTATATACATAGAGGTCGACACCGTGATCTCGGGCTTTCTGGCCTTGATTCCCTGCTCCCTGCATACGTCAAAATAGAGTCTTTCTATCTTATAGGCAAGATCCGCGATCCCCTTAACATCCTCCATCGTCTCCGTCGGAAGTCCGAGCATGAAGTAGAGCTTTACGGTACTCCATCCGCCAGAGAAAGCAAGTCTCAAGGATCTCATGATGTCATCTTCGCAGATGCCTTTATTAATTACGTCACGGAGCCTCTGTGTTCCCGCCTCAGGCGCAAAAGTAAGTCCGGACTTTCTGGTCTTCGAGACCTTCTCCATCAGATCCAGAGCGAAGTTATCGATACGGAGCGACGGCAGAGACAGACTCGTATGACGGCCCTCAAAGGCATCTAAAAGCCCGTCCGTCAGTTCCTTAAGTCCCGTATAGTCACTTGAAGACAACGATAGTATACCGAGCTCGTCGTAGCCTGTATTATGCTCGATCTCTATTCCCTGACGGCAAAGCGTGTCAGGCGACTTCTCCCTTACGGGGCGGTAGATGAATCCCGCCTGACAGAATCTGCATCCTCTTATGCAGCCTCTGAATATCTCAAGACAAGCCCTGTCGTGGATGATCCTTATGTTCGGGATAACGGGTCTTGTCGGATAGGGTACCTTATCGAGGTCCTTTATGATCCTCTTCCTGATCTTGTCGGGAGCGCACTCATCGAGCTTTTTAAGCCCCTTGTACCTGCCGTTATCATAGACCGGCTCATAAAGACAGGGAACGTATACTCCCTCAAGGGCGGAAAGCTCCCTTAAAAGCTCCATCCTGTCTTTCTTGCCGTTATCCTTGTATCTTTTTACGATCTTTGTGACTTCAACGATCAGCTCTTCTCCCTCTCCCATCATTGCCACATCGAAAAAGTCCGCCATAGGCTCGATATTATAGGCACACGGGCCGCCGCACATGACGATCGGATCATTCTCCTTACGGTCCTTCGACCTGAACGGTATCCTGCCGAGATCGAGGATCTGGAGGACATTCGTATAGCACATCTCATATCCGAGGGTAACAGCCACGATATCAAAATCCTTCAGAGGGGATTTGCTCTCCATGGAATAAAGCTCTATATTGTTCTTCCTCATCACGGCATCCATATCGACCCATGGCGAGAAGACGCGTTCGCACCAGCATTCCTCCATGTCGTTCAGACACTTATAGAGGATCTGCATCGCAAGATTACTCATTCCTATCTCGTATACGTCAGGAAAACAGAATGCGCAGCGGACTTCCCTGCAAGACCCCGTCTCTTCCAGTTGCTTTATGACATTTTCCTTAATAACAGAGCCGAACTCGCCTCCGACATACCTGCCGGGGCTCTCAACTGACATAAGATCCCTGCGGGAGATCTTGACCTGATCCATAACAGATCGCTCCTTTTAACTGCCGTTTTGGAACATTATATCAAAAACTATTCATTGATGAGCGAATAAGCCGATATCTTTTTGATCCTCCGCGAGAGGAACCAGATTATCACATATGAGACAACACTTCCGCCAAGTATCCCCATGACTGCCATCCACGGGGCTGTCTCAAGGTTGCTCCTCGTGATCCCCAGCCGTGAGAGAATGGCACTAAGGAGATTATTTGCATTAATGATACCCAAAACGGACCCTATAACAAGTCCGATCACGATATTCGGCATCATCGAAAAGCACAGTTCAGTTCTAAGCTGCCGCCCGGTAAAGCCGAGAGCCTTCTTGATACCGAGTTCTCTTTGGGTCTTAATGATGATCGTCTTAACGAGAAGTGTCATGGACAAAAGTACGATAGCCGCTGCAAGTATGACCAGAGCAACGCTAATTATCTTTCCTACCATAATTATCTCGTCATCGCCTGAGCTCACCAGCTCGTTCCTGTCGAAATAATATATCTCATCACCGTACATCAGTATCAGCTTCCCTATGATCTCCTTGGTAAGCTCGGGATCGGAATTTTTGACAGTAACCTGTAAGTGCTCGGTATAAGGCTTATATCCGAGTTCTCCGGCTGCTTCCGTCGTAATTATTGCAGCATCGCCGTAGTTATATGTGGACTGTATAAAACCCGTTACGACCATCGGGAGATCTTTATCGTAATAGTTGATCTCAATGACATCACCAATCCTTATATCGTTGTTCTCGGCCATCGTCTTTCCTACGGCGATCTCATTATCATAGACCGGAACACGTCCCTCAACGACATGATCACCGGGGACCTTTGACCAGTCATCCGTGATCTCGGTATAAACGCCGATACCGTTATATCTGATCGTTATGTCATCCGCTGCCCAGACCATATCGACACCCTCGATATTCATAATGTCAGCAGGGTCAACCTCCCTTGCAAAATACAGATCCAGCTCAGTCGAAGAATTCATCAGGAGCTTATAAAGGTTCATCGGCTTATAACCGACATTAAAGCCTATGAATATTGCGATGGAGATCATAAGACCTACTACGGCCATGATCGTGATCACCAGCACATTCTGTCTTTTATTTCCGAAGGCACTCTTAAGAGCCAGAATGCCCGTAAGAGGCCCGCCTGTCGTCTCGACAGGGAACGGGTTTTTCCTGAACGAGTGACTCTTAAGTCCGAATCTCAAAGCCTGAACAGGATCGATCTTCTTGATACCCGATGTCGATATGAAAGAAACACATAAGGTGACTCCCATTATAAAGCCGCCTGTGATCAGAAATGCCTCAGGATTAAATGCGCAATCCCACTTTGAATAAGTAAATACACGTAATAGCTCTTCAAGTCTCGGCAAAAGAGCATAAAGGAATAAAGTGCTGATCATAAATCCTGCACCTGCCGTGATCTCAAATTCCAGGATATGAGCGATCCTTATCTGACTTCCCGTAGCTCCCAATGCCTTAAGAGCGCCGAGGTTCACTATGTTCTGTTCTATACTGTTCGTTAATCTGAAATAGATGACAACGGCTACGACCAGAGCAACTATGACAGCGAATATACAAAGGACTGCGGATATTATGTCTATCATATATGTGCTGTCCTTGATCAGGATCGACAACCGGCTCATACCTACATGGATATTTTTATGATCAAAGTCGGATCTAAGGCTCTTAAATGTCTCAAGTTCATCTGCACCCGGAACTGTCTTGACAAAGATCTCATAATCCAGATACGCCATGTTTTCCTTCATATCAACGATCGTTACTTCATCAGTATAGATCGATTCCTGATCAGCCAGAGCCTCATAGATACCGGTGATCGTAAAATAGTAATCTGTTCCGTTGATCTCCAGAAGGAGCGTATCGCCTAAGCCATACCTGCCGTAAAGGGTGTCCTCAAGAAAATTATATGAGACTATCAGAGGTCTTTCGTAGTTGCCGTCTATCTTTTCGATTATGACAGGCCTGTCGATCTCTTCTTCACCGTATTCCCTGAAAACATATACGTCTGTCTGACTTTCAAGATAGTCTTTGCTGTCTTCTGAATCCTCACTTCTCTTATATGTGACATGAACGGAATAACCGCACTTAGTCTCATAGCAGTCAACATCCCCGCTGTTATCAAGGCTTCTTTGGATCTCATTTATTATGGATCTGCCTTCTTCATCGTCATGGACTACCGTATAGATCGAGATGTCCGGAGCATTGACTTCCTCCGCCAATCTCGAGAAATGGCTGTCATAGCCAAACAGCAGGCACAGTCCCGCCTGAAGCATCAGCGAGGACAATATGACGATAAGGACAAATGTCACCATATGAGATAAGTCTTTGCGGAAATAGGATCTGATGAGTTTAATGAGCATAGATTACCATCCCATTTCCTTAAGGAAATTCCTCAGTTTCTCGTGACGCTCCTTATCTCCTGATACATAAGGTCCGAGATCTAATTCACCGCAGATGGTTCCGTCCTTGAAATATATGACCCTGTTTCCTCTTCTGGCTGATCTCATGTCATGAGTAACCATGAGGATCGACTGTCCGTTCTTATTAACTCCAGTCAGGATATTAAGGACTGCCTCGCTGGCGGAGCTGTTGAGCGCACCGGTGGGCTCATCGGCAAAGACCACATCCGGCGAATTGATGACTGCTCTCACTATAGCTACTCTCTGAGCTTCTCCGCCGGATAACTGGTTTGGAAATTTCCTCCACAGCCCGGGTTCTATACCGACCTGCTTAAAAAGTTCCTTCGCTCTTTTAATTAGTGCTCTTTTGTTGCCGCCCGCCAGAAGCCCGGCCGTAAGAACATTATCCATAACACTCATGGACTCCATAAGATAGACCTGCTGGAAAACAAAACCGCAGTGCTTTCTTCTGAATATGGCAAGCTGGTCACTGTTATAACCGGTTATATTCCTGTCACCGAAAAAGACCTTGCCCATACTAGCCTTGTCCATACCGGACAACGCATATAAGAGCGTGGTCTTTCCTGCACCGGAAGATCCCATTATGACGGTGAAATCACCTTCATAGATCTCGGCGTCAAGATTCTTTATAACGTGTTGCTGGACGCCTCCCGTCGAGAAACTCTTGCACAGTTTCTCGGTCCTGATCAGGCATTTTTCAGGCATATGCTTTTTCCCTCTTCTTACGGATGACCGTTACTATGATGATCACTATCAATAAGACACCTGCAGCGATCCAGATCCTGTAATCCATATAGATCGGAGTCTCCTCTACAGGGATCTCCACGACAGGTTCGATAACGTTTATCCTTAATATTGCCTTTTCAGTATACACGTTACCTTCATTATCTTCATATGTTACTTTGGCAACAACGTCTCCTTCACCCAGAGAAGCCGACTTGATCGTCATGTCTGCCATAGCGCTGGCATCTGCCTCGAGCCTTCCCAAAAATACCTTCGTATTCTCGATATTGTCACCTTCGAGAGATACCGTTACGTTACTTATGCTGCACTTACCGGTGTTATTGACGTTAAGTGAGCAGCTGGTCTTGCCTTCGATAACTATAGTGTCTCTTGTTACCTTAAGTTCGGTTATGGATAATGACGGGATCACGACTACCGGAACCGGAAGTTCAGCAGCATCTTCAAAGGAACGCCAGTTATCTTCCTCATAACTGTAGTTAAGTGTTACGGAATATGTCTTCGGATCGAGATCCTTTCTTGTCTTCATCCCGACTTCTATATCGAACGTCTCTTCCTTGTCGACGGATTCCATATATAAGCTGTCTGATCCGCTCTTTGGGACTATCTCATTATCGGGAGTGGAAAAAGTGAATTTGATATTCGTGAGCTTGCTTTTCGATTCATTCTTCATATGGATCACCATCTTAAAGTCTTCACCGGCTTTGACGTTTCCGGGATCGATCTCACTTCCTGTTACTATAAGTCTCGGAGTTATTACCGACGCATTGACGTACGGACCCGAAAGAACTGAAAAAAGCGTTATTGTACCTGCCAGTGCCAATACGGATGACATGATCTTTTTAAGGATAGTTTTCATCGTTTCCATCTCCATTTCATTATTCTACAAAATAGAGTATAGATAAAAACACATTAAGAATCTTTGCGCTAACCTTAAGATAACCTTAATTTTATGCCAGATGGAACATCAGCTTGACCCGGAAACCGCCGTCTGCATTGCTGCATTCCAGACTTCCGCCCATCTTCTCCATAAGCTCGCTTGCGATCGCAAGTCCTAAGCCAGCGCCCTGTTTGTCCTTGGAGTTCTTTCCTCTTCTGAATTTCTTCGTTATGACAGGAAGATCATCTTCAGATACTCCGCCGCCCCTGTCGGTTATGGCAACCGTCAGGCAGTCTTCTTCACAGAAAGAAGTAACGAAGATCTCTGTACCTGCATACTTATATGAATTATTGATGATATTATTGATGACCTGTGTCGTCCTTACCGCATCACAGATGATCAGGCACGACTCGATATCGGCGCTTCTTACCGCCTCTTTGTGGTCAGCGTCCTTAATGATATCTCTTATGACGGAACTGTTTTGCTCGGAACAGTCGACCTGAAGATTATCGAGATCCATAAGTGTCGTGGAAAACAGGTCTGATACCAGGACATCGATCTGGTCTGCCTTTGATACTATGGAATGAAGTTTTTCCTTTTGGTCCGTCTCCTTGCTCTTTGCCTCCAGGACCTCGCCCATGGCTCTTATCGAAGCTACCGGTGTCTTGATATCATGAGAAAGTCTCGCGACAAGTTCTGCCTTGCTCCTTTGAGCCTCAAATTCCTTTTGTCTTGCGTCATTCAGTTCGCTCCTCATCAGGTCAAAACTCTCTGTAAAAGAGCCGAAGACATTTCCTCTGTCCATCTCCAGAGGTGCATCCAGATTACCTGAAGAGACATCAGTTGCAAACTTCTTCATCTTTTCGAAAGGATGGACGATAAATACATAGATATATACGAGGAAGGAGATTATCAGAACGCTCTCTACTGCTATTCCTATGCCGTACATCTTACGGGCGCTGCTGTATGCATCTTCGCTTATGGTGCCGTAATCATTCTTGATCATTACTTTCCCCAAAACTTCGCCGCCTTTTATTACGTCTCTTATGGTATATCTCTCACTCGTGGCACGGCCTATGTCATCCGGCAGATCGGATCTTGTCTTCGCTATAGCTTTCTCATTACTGTCCAGGACCACGAAGTCGAATCCGAAGTCTGAACTGATCTTTCCTTCTTCCACGTTATCCCAGTCGTTTTGAAGTTCGATCAAAAGTGCGTTGACATCAGCATTATTCATCAGCTCGGCACGGCTCTTCTTTTCCGAAAAAAGAAACGCAACGGGGATTATTAGAGCCGCGATCATCAATACGGCAAATATGATAAAATTCTTCTTCATGATCAGTCAGCCCTGAATATATATCCTCTGCCCCTGGCTGTCTTTATATGCCGTGGCTCGTTGGGATCTTTTTCCAGCTTCTCCCTTAAGTG
>JAILNZ010000131.1 GCA_024691135.1 Clostridiales bacterium | reverse complement strand
GCGGACACTGCGGAGGTGATGAGAAATGATCAATGAAAGAGTCCCCATAAAGGAACAGGAACCTCTGGTAAGAGCCAAGAACTTTGATGAGGTCTGTCTCGGATATAATGACGAAGAAGCGGCACTGGAAGCTTCCAGATGTCTTAACTGTAAAAATCCCCGGTGTGTTACGGGTTGTCCGGTAAATATCAATATCCCGGGCTTTATTACAAGGCTTAAAGAGAATGATATCGAAGGAGCATATGAAGTACTGTCTTTGTCCAGTTCTCTTCCTGCAGTATGCGGCAGAGTCTGTCCTCAGGAGACCCAGTGCGAGAGCAAGTGCATAAGGGGTATCAAGAGCGACGCGGTAGCTATCGGAAAACTCGAGAGATATGTTGCCGATAAGGCAAGGGAGAAGGGTATCAAGCCTCATAAGCTCTGTCCCGATAACGGTCATAAAGTTGCGATCGTCGGCTCAGGTCCTGCGGGTCTTACATGCGCAGGTGACCTTGCCAAGCTCGGATATGACGTGACCATTTTCGAGGCGCTTCATGAAGCAGGCGGAGTCCTGACATACGGTATCCCCGAGTTCAGGCTTCCGAAGGATACCGTGGTAAGATCAGAGATAGAGAACGTAAGATCCCTCGGCGTTAAGATCGAGACTGACGTAGTCGTAGGAAGATCCGTAACGGTTGACGAACTTATAGAAAGTGAAGGATTTGAAGCGGTATTCATCGGTTCTGGCGCAGGCCTTCCGATGTTCATGAAGATCCCGGGCGAGAATGCCAAGGGCGTCTTCTCCGCCAATGAATATCTGACCAGAAATAATCTCATGAAGGCATTCAGGGATGATTACGATACACCTATTCTCAAGACTGGAAAGACGGTAGTCGTAGGCGGCGGAAACGTTGCAATGGATGCCGCGAGGACCGCACTCCGCCTGGGTTCGGAAGTTACCGTGGTTTATAGAAGGAGCGAGAAGGAACTTCCTGCAAGAGCAGAGGAAGTCCATCATGCAAAAGAAGAAGGAATCAGGTTTGAGCTCCTCACTAACCCTGTGGAGATCCTCATGGATGATGACAAGTGTGTACGTGCGATCAAGTGTATCAGGATGGAATTAGGCGAGCCTGACGCATCGGGAAGAAGAAGGCCTGTGGCCGTTGAGGGTTCCGAATTTGAGATCGAGACCGATTCTGTCATCATGGCTCTCGGTACTTCGCCAAATCCTCTTATCGCGAAAACGACCGAAGGTCTTGAGACGAATCAGAAGAAATGCATCGTTGTTACCGAAGAGTCGGGCAAGACCACGAAGGAAGGCGTATACGCGGGCGGCGATGCCGTAACGGGAGCTGCCACCGTCATCCTTGCGATGGGAGCAGGTAAGAAGGCGGCCCAGGGTATCCACGAATACCTGAGCGGCAACAGCTGATGATCCATAAAAACTGAAAGATGAGACTGATGCCGGGAATATCCGGGTATCAGTTTCTTTTTGTTTTCGAAAAAGATAAGTGTATTATAGGATACGGAAGATACAAGGGAGCTTATTGATGAAGAAGTCGGAAGTGATATTAAGCCTGATCCTTTTTGCGGGTCTTTTGTGCGCATGCGAAGGCAGAGAAGTAGAGCCTGTTACCGTTATAACTTCTTCGACATCTTCCGTTACCTTATCCGCAGCAATAACAGAAGAGACAGAGACTTCACTTGAAACGGTTCCTTCACCGACTCCGGTCCCTTCTCCTGTCTATGTGACCGAGAAGTATTCTGTAAACCCGGAAGGGGAGATCCTGACGGACGTAAAGAAGATCCGGGATGGTGAGCTCATATATGAAGCAGACTATTTCAGGAGCGGAAACGGCATCCAAAAGGAGATCATCAATGAATATGATCCTGACGGCATCCTAATAAGTTCCGTAACGACCATAACCGTAAAAAAGGATGATTACTATACCACTAAGGGATATACCGTATATGAGTATGATGCTGACGGATCTCTCATAAGAGATATAACGGAAAATTACGATGTGGATCCCGGGACATCTGAAGAGACATATAATTCCTGGACCCTGACGGAATACGGATATGACAATGACGGGTACCTGATCTCAAAGAATACAATAGATTACATTACCGGAGCTCTTATAAATTCCGTCACATATGATAACGACAGCGAGGGAAATCAGGTCCGTGTCGTAGGTTCTGACGGAAACGAATACCTGTATGAATATGACTTTGAAAACAACGTGATTTCCTTTGTAAATAACGCGTCCGATCATTCATATAAGACAACATATTCGTACAGTAACGGCCTTCTTTCATACGAGAAGGAATATATAGACGGATATCTGAGCTATGAATACTCGTATCAGTATGACGGCATAGGGAATCTGTCTGAGGTGACCGAAGCATCATATGACAGGACACATAAAGAGAGCTATACCAGTAAGTATTCCTATGAGTATGATGACTCGGGAAGGCTCATGAAGATCATAAATTCCGATAATCCCGAAAGCTATGAGGAGTACGTCTATTACATCGAGTGACTTCTGTATTCCCTGCATTCGTCGACGTAGTAGCCGGCCGCTTTGGAAAGTTCGATCTCGCCTTCCTTATCGATCTTCTTTACCGCTTTCGCAGGACATCCGATGATAAGTGAATTATCTTCGAATACCTTGTTCTGCGTTACCACGGCGCCTGCGCCCACGACACAGTTCTTTCCTATCACAGCTCCGTTAAGTACAGTCGAGTTCATTCCGATGAGGGTATTATCCCCGATCCTGCAGCTGTGGAGCACGGCATTATGTCCGACGGTCACATTGTCACCGACATATATCGGCGAATCGATCTCGCAGTGAAGCGTGCAGTTATCCTGAATGCTCGTCCTCTTTCCGATCGTTATCGGAGCCATATCTCCCCTTATTACCGCCGAGAACCAGACTGATGATTCCTCTCCTATCTTCACGTCGCCTATGATGTCTGCCGACGGCGCAACATAACAGCTGTCAGAGATGACAGGAGATATTCCTTTGTAGTCCATTATCATGTTATGACCTCTTTATACGAGTCTCGTGACTGTGATCAGTATTCCGGGACGTTTTTTTGTTTTTTCGACCAGGAAGCTCTTGATCGCTTCCCTGAACTGTCTCGAGTAAGCAAATGTCTCGAGATCCGTCTGCTTGCTCCTGTCGGATGAAAGAAGGCTCATCGCCTTTGAACCGCATGCCCTGTGCATCTCTTCTTTCTCATCTTCGAAAATGAATCCCAGCGAATTTACCTGAGGAGGGCAGTACAGGTCACCCTTTCTGTCCAAAGTGATCGCTATCGCGATACATCCGTCTTCGCCGAGCATCCTTCTGTCACTGAAGATCTTGTTTCCGATATCACTCGTGCTCGAACCGTCGATCAGAACTGCTGCTGCAGGGACATTGCCGTTGATCCTTGCCTTGTCCGGACGGACTTCAAGAACGTCACCGTTATTCATAATGAATATGTTCTTTTCGCTCGTTCCGAGGGACTTTGCAAGCTCCTTGTGCTTATAGAGCATCCTGTATTCGCCGTGTACCGGGATAAAGAACTTTGGCTTAATAAGGCTGTGGAGGAGTTTTAATTCGTTCCTGTATGCGTGACCCGACACATGAACGTCGGCAAGGGACTCATATATAACGTGAGCGCCTCTTCTGAAGAGCTCGTTTATGACCCTGTAGATAGGCTTCTCGTTACCCGGTATCGGGTGAGCGGATATGATGACCGTATCGCCCGCCTGGATCTCGATGGACCTGTGCGACGCGAAGGCGATCCTCGACAGTGCGCTCATAGGCTCTGCCTGGGATCCGGTCGTCAATATGACGATCTCGTCGGGATCATAATTATCGAGTTCCGACGTGTCGATCAATGTGTCCGGCTTCATGCTGATATAGCCGAGGGAGTTTGCGACATTGAACGTATTGACCATGCTCCTGCCCGACAGGCAAACATGTCTTCCATATTTCTCGGCAGCGGTAAAGATCTGCTGCATCCTGTGTACATGGCTCGAAAAAGTCGCGACGATTATCCTCCCGCGTGTCTCCTGGAAGATCCTCTGGAACGATTCGCCTACATGCATCTCGGAAGGGGAGACGCCCGGTATCTCAACGTTGGTGCTCTCACACATGAACAGTAGTACACCTTCTTTTCCGAGTTCTCCGAAGCGCTGGAGATTAATTGTCTTGCCGTTGATCGGGGTGTAATCAACCTTAAAGTCACCCGAGTGGATGATAAGACCCGCAGGTGTTCTGATCGCAAGAGCATAGGAGTCCGCGATCGAGTGGTTGACCCTTATAAATTCGACCCAGAAACCGGTTCCCGCCTTTACGAGGTCACCGTTCTTGCATGCGTTAAAGCCTATGCCCGACATCGTAACTCCCTTGTCAGCGAGCTTGTGCCTTACGAGCTCCACCGTAAGCTTGCCGCCGTATATAGGGCATTTGAGTTCGCTCAAAAAGTACGGAAGAGATCCGATATGGTCTTCGTGTCCGTGGGTAAGGAAGATACCGCGGAGCTTGGACTTGTTTTCGATAACATAGCTGAAATCCGGGATAACGGCATCAACGCCCGGCATGTTCTCTTCAGGGAATGCCATTCCGACATCGACGATTATCATGTCGTTTCCGTATTCGAAGCATGTCATGTTCTTTCCGATCTCACAAAGACCGCCGAGAGGGATTATCCTCAACGGGCCGGTCTTGCTCTTTGAGACCTTCTTTTTCTTAGGTTCCTTACGGGAAGAGTCTTTCTTCTTCGTGCTCTTCTTTTCCGTTAAGACCTTTTCTTCTTTTTTCTGTTCGTTCTTTTTCATATCAGTTAACTATATAAACCTCGCCTGATGTGGTTGAATATGATTCTCCAAGGTCAGCGTAGATATCGATGTGACTTCCTTTTACGCCTGAACCTTTATCTTCTACTGTGTAATATCCGTCTCCTCCGAGAGGATCGTTCGGGATATAGATGACTGTTCCCGCAGGGAATATGCTCCAGTCCGCCGCACATGTTACTCCTTCACAGCAGGTCGTTCCGGTGGCTGTCGACGTGCTGTACGTACCGTCACCTCTCGGCTGAGGTCCGTAGAAAGTGATCTTGCATGAACCGTAATATGTCATTCCCTCTATCGGCTGATTGTCGGCAGGAGAAGGCATTGTCGGAGGCTGAGTCGCCTGTGTCGCTGACTGCGTCTGTGATGCGGTCGTCTGTACCGGGATCGGAGTCGGGGTCGCGACCTTGACAGGTTCTTCCTGGCAAAGATCCTTCGATACGTAGTTACCGTTATAAGTGTGATACCAACCGTTATCAGTAACTCCGATGACATCGATGCCCGAACCTTTGTCTATCGTCTTGACTATGTCATAAGATGTTCCCGGACCGGATCTGACATTAAGCTCGCTTGAAGCATAAACGAACTTGATGACCTTGGTCTCGGTAAAAGTCTCGGTAGTAGTGGCGGGAGGCTCCGTAGCAGTGGTTGTTGCCGAAGTGCCTTCGCCCGATGTTCCTTCCGTTCCGGTCGTGATATCCGTATTACCGGTACCTTCCGTCTCTATGACATTCTCCGTTCCTTCAAGAGAAGCGGAGATCGAAGTGTCTTTTGTCATTTCGGTCACTTCGGAAGAAGGAGCGGACGTCTCGTTGATCAGAGATACGAACTGAGCATCGCTCTTCTGCTTATCGATCCGATCCTGTGCTTCGATCAGGGCTTTTACGGTAACGATCGAGACAGAACTGATCAGAACGATCATTCCGACACTGACCGCCATCTGCATCTTTTCCTTGTTCACTTTATATTTAGTTGTGGTTCCGATGAATTTCATCCGACCTCCAAAAAAAGCGCATAGCTATATTAATTATAGCATATTATCGCATCTATTACCTACAAAGGCGCTGCGGGGCAATGTCCGAACCTTCGTGAAAATGTCAGTATCAAGGAAAAAAACTGTCTTCGCGTGACCTTTAAAGTGCTATAATCAAGGTGCTCTTCCGCATATCGGGAAGACAGCAGAAAGAGGAAGATTTATGACAAATGAACGACCGGTCCCGCCATGGGCAGACAGCATTCCCGAAGGGGCTTTTATCTCTTACGATCCTACTTATCCGACAGGCAGTTATTTTGACAGGTTCAAGGTAGATCACGCCTCCGGCCTTAAGTATTATTTCTTTGATCCGACCGGATACGGATTTCCGGTAAAGAGCGGTTACCCGCTCCTCATATTCTTTCACGGAGCTTCGAATTCTCTCGTCGGTGATCTTTGCATCAACTATTCGGGAGCGGAGATGTTTTCTTCCGACGATTACCAGAAAACTTTGGGCGGCGCGTATATACTTGTTCCTGTCGCTGACGAATACCGTGATGAGGAAGGGGTCAAGGGCACCTGGGATGAGACGTATATCGAGCGCGTCATGAACCTCATCGATGATTTTACGGATAAGCACATGACCGGCTGCGGCAAAAAGATAATTCTCGGCAATTCCTGCGGAGGAAGATTTACTTTTAAACTCGCTTCCAGATATCCCGATAAGTTTGATCTGATAGTCCCTGTGGGATCTTCGGAGATCCCCGATGACAGCGTGCTGGATGTTTTCGACGAGAAAGGGCTGATGCTCTTTTTAGCTGACGGTAAGAGAGATGAGATCACTCACTTTGATGTAAATATCGCTCCGAGGATCCCGCGCCTTAAGAAGATGAGAAAGGTATTCATCTTTACTCCCGACTGGGTCTATAACGGAGACAAAGGAATAGCGTCCATCAACTTCGGTTTTGAGATGGGACAGCACTGTCTGATGAACGGGATACAGTCAAATCTCATGTTCGATGACAAGACACCCATGGATCCCCGCCTTCCGGAGGGATTGACCGGATGGATCCGCGATAATGTGATCAGCTGATACTTCCCTTTACTGTATCGACGGTTATTGTCCTGCCGTTATTAAGAAGCTTCGTTGCATTCGAGCACGAGAGAACGGCCGGGATATCGAGTGCTGCGGCAACCGTCGCCGTATGACATGACGGATCGTCATCTTCTACCACGAGGACCTTGGACCTTCTGATGAGAGGCATCATGGAGTTTGTAGTATAAGGTGCCACTAAGATCATGTCCTCGGGACAGTCGATCTTGGATATATCGACATGCTCCGGATCTTTAATGAGACATACCGTCCCCGAACGTACGTTGTTCTTTACGTTTTCGGAAGGAAGACCCTTGCCGCTCGTTATGGACGAACCGATCGTCTGTACCTTGATGGTGTTAGTCGTTCCTGACATTCCTACAGGAGTTCCGCCCGTCATTACAACAAGATCGCCGTCACTCAGGAAACCGGCCTTGGCGGCGCATTCGATACCGACTTCAAAGAGCTCGTCAGTTCCCGTAACTTCAGGAACGAGGATCGGGATAACGCCCCAGCTTAAGTTGAGCTGACGCTGAACGCGCGGGAATACTGTAGTCGATATGATAGGGCATCCCGGACGGAATCTCGACAGGAGCCTTGCAGTCCTGCCCGCATGGGTTAAAGATATGATCGCTTTGGCGTCAAGGTCCATGGCAGTCGTACAGGAAGCATGGCTTATGGCATTTCCGACCGAAGGGAGCATAGGGATATTCTGATTTACAAATCTCTTCCAGTAATTGATCGAGTTTTCCGTCTGCATGGCGATCTCGACCATCATCTTCAGCGATTCGAGAGGATATTTACCCGAAGCCGTCTCGCCGGAGAGCATGACAGCGGACGTTCCGTCATATATGGCATTTGCGACATCCGATACTTCGGCTCTTGTCGGACGCGGATTTCTTATCATGGAATCGAGCATCTGTGTTGCGGTAATGCTTATCTTTCCCATCTGATGAGCGACCTGGATACAGGTCTTCTGGATCGGAGGGACTTCAGCAGCGGGGATCTCTACGCCCAGATCGCCTCTTGCGACCATGATGCCGTCGGATACCTTCAGTATCTCATCAAAGTTGTTGATCCCTTCCTTGTTTTCGATCTTGGAGATTATGCAGATACCATGCTCACCCGCGTGGTCGAGTACACGGCGGATCTCCTGGACATCCTTGGCCTTTCTCACGAATGAGGCCGCGATGAAATCGAATTCGTTTTCTACGGCGAACAGGATATCATCCCTGTCCTTATCGGTAAGTGAAGGCAGATTGAGATTTGCTCCCGGAACGTTGATGCTCTTTCTGTCGGATACATCTCCTCCGTTTAATACTTTGCAGATTAATGACCTTCCGTTGATCTTTGTTACCTCAAGTTCAATGAGACCGTCATCGATAAGGATCTTCGAGCCTAAGGACACGTCCTTCGCTAGATCCTTATAGCTGATCGAGAACTCTTCTTCGGTACCTTCTATATCCTTGTCGGTGATGGTGACTATTGAGCCTTCCTTAAGAGTGACTTTATGATCCCTGAAGACGCCCGTCCTTATCTCGGGACCCTTCGTATCAAGAAGGAGTGCAACAGGAAGATCCAGTTCTTCTCTGATCCTCTTGACCCTCTCGATCCTCTTCTTGTGTTCTTCGTGATCGCCGTGACTCATATTGAGCCTGCAGACGTTCATTCCGCCCAGCATGAGCTCTCTTATCATCTCGTCCGAATCAACGGCCGGTCCTAATGTACATATGATCTTTGTCTTTCTTAAACACATAATAGATCCCACCCCTGTTGATGTCTGAATAAGAAAAATGCCTGATTATATTATCATTTTTTTGATGTTTTAATGCAACAGAATTTATTATTTTTGAGGCAAGTTCAAAGATCAGGGGTCCGTCTTTTTTAACATATCTGTCATTGAATGTCACATACTTGAAAAACAACTGAACCCCTTACCTATGTATAATCTCACTATAACGATATCATGGGGGAGAATCCGTGTCGAGGAAGCAGGAGAACATTTTCAGGGATACAGAAAAGAGCAGGCTCAAGAACAAGAAGCTGCTCTGTTTTATCTGTGGTGCAATCTGTATCATATGCCTCATCCTTGACATCTATTTTTTATATCAAATATGGAACACATAAGTTGTTCCTTTTTTTTTGCCGAAAACATATAATACATTTGAAGTTGTGAGGTGCTTTAAATGAAACTCAGTGAGCTCGGGGTCGGCAAGACAGCCATCATAAGTGAAGTAAAGGGACAAAAGGCCTTAAGAGGTCATCTTCTTGATATGGGCCTTACACCGAATACGTGCGTTACGGTCAGAGCCGTCGCTCCGATGGGAGACCCCATTGAACTTGCGCTGCGCGGCTACAGGCTCACATTAAGGCTGGAGGACGCGGGCAATATCGAAGTTGAGCCCATTAGCATGGTCTGTTCCGGCAACTGTTCCTCATGTGCATCAAATTCCGGGAAGAGGGGTAAAAGATCATGATCCTTGCTCTGGCCGGAAATCAGAATTGCGGTAAGACGACGCTCTTTAATGCACTTACAGGTTCCAATCAGCATGTCGGTAATTTCCCGGGCGTTACTGTCGAACAGAAGATAGGAACGGTCAAAAAGACAAGGGACGGATCCGACGTCAAGATAGTCGATCTTCCCGGTATCTACTCGCTTTCCCCTTATTCGAACGAAGAGATCGTATCGAGGGATTATATATTCAACGAGAAGCCTGACGGCATCATAAACATAGTCGATGCATCCAATATAGAGCGTAATCTCTATCTTACCTTGCAGCTCGCTTCCCTCGGCATCCCGATGGTCATAGCACTTAACATGATGGACGAGGTCAAGTCGAACGGCGGAAGCATCAATACCAAAAAACTCTCGGAGATATTAGGTGTCCCCGTTGTCCCTATCTCGGCAGCCAAGGGTGAGGGAATAGAGGAACTCAAGGACGTTTTCATCCGTGTGGTCGAAAACAAGGAAAAGCCGAAGCCGGTAGACTATTGTACGGGTGAAGTCCATAGAGCCATACACTCCCTAATGCACATGATCGAGGATCATGCCGCAGATGCCGGCATCAGCAGGAGATTTGCAGCAACAAAGCTCGTTGAAGGCGACGAGTCGATGGCTAAAAGGTTGAAGCTCTCCCAAAACGAGATCGAGACTATTGAGCACACTCTCATAGAACTTGAACATGAAGCAGGCGTTGACGCTCAGGCGGCCATCGCCGACATGAGATACGATTTTATCCAGGATGCGGTCGAGAAGACCGTGACGAAGATGTCGACAGACAGCAAGCAGCACAAGATGTCTGTTGCGATCGACAAGATCCTCACGAATAAATATGTCGGACTTCCGATCTTCTTTATCATCATGGGGATCGTCTTCTATCTGTCCTTTGACCTGATCGGCGGAAATCTCACGGACCTTTGCGAGACGGCTATAGATGCGGGTATCGAAGCATTCAGGTCATGGATGACCGATTTCGGAACCAATCCTGTTGTTATAAGCCTCCTTTGCGACGGCGCCTTGAAGGGAATAGGAAGCATTTTATCCTTCCTTCCGACCATCGTCGTACTCTTCCTTTTCCTGTCGATCATGGAAGATTCGGGATATATGGCGAGAGTCGCTTATATAATGGACAAGCTCCTTCGTAAGATCGGCTTATCGGGAAAGAGCTTCGTGCCGCTCCTTATCGGATTCGGCTGTACCGTTCCCGCGGTCCTGTCTACAAGGACTCTTTCTTCTGAAAGAGACAAGAAGATGACCATAATGCTCCTTCCGTTCATGACATGTACGGCGAAGCTTCCGATATACGGCTTCATGGCTTCCATATTCTTCCCGGATCACACGGGTCTGGTCACTTTATCGCTTTATATCCTCGGCCTGCTCCTTGCGGTAGTAATGGGACTGATCCTCAAGAATACTCTTTATAAGGGTAAGTCCGTCCCGTTTGTCATGGAACTTCCGAATTACAGGATACCGGGGCTTAAGACGACACTTCTCTTGCTTTTCGAAAAAGCCAGGGACTTCATAGTCCGTGCCTTCACCGTAATATTCGGCGCATCGGTCATAATCTGGTTCCTGCAGTGCTTTGACATCAGATTTAACATTGTTACAGATACCGAATCCGGTATGCTCGCACAGATCGCAAAGCTCATCGCACCGGTCTTCTCGCCTTTGGGCTTCGGAAACTGGCGTGCGGTTACCGCACTCATCTCGGGATTCATGGCAAAAGAAGCAGTTGTCAGCATCCTTCAGGTCCTGACGAACAAGGATACGGCGATAACCGATATCTTTACGGCGGCTTCCGCTTATTCATTCCTGGTATTCACGCTCCTTTATACTCCGTGCGTTGCGACTGTCGCCGCTATAAGAAGGGAATTCGGTAACAGAAGAAAGGGAGTCATGGTCGCTCTCCTTCAGTCGGTATATGCCTGGGTTATCGCTCTTGTCATATACAGACTGATCCTGCTCTTTGTCTGAGGATAAGGATGATGGACGAGTTTTATTCCAGAACATACGGCATATACGGAGATGATCTGGACAAGATCATAAGATCTCATGTTGCGGTTATAGGATTAGGCGGCGTAGGAGGTCAGGCTGCGATCACTCTTTGCAGGAGCGGCGTCGGGAAAATTACCCTGATCGACGGAGACAAGGTCGTAAGATCCAATCTTAACAGACAGGCCGCAGCCTTTGTATCAACGCTGGGAATGCCCAAGGCAAGGGCATGTGAGAAGATACTGAAGGATATCAATCCCGGTGTTGATATAGATGTATATGAATGTTTCTGGACCAAAGACAATATAGATATTGATCTATCTGACTGTGATATCATCCTCGACTGCATAGACAGCGTAAAGGACAAGACAGACCTTATCGGATATGCCCATGATAAGGGCATCGAGATCATAAGCGCGATGGGAGCGGGGAACAAGACCGATCCTTCGGCTTTCAGGGTCTGTGATATAAGCAAGACC
>JAILNZ010000112.1 GCA_024691135.1 Clostridiales bacterium | reverse complement strand
GCTCACACCACGAACCCTGTTCCGTTCATCCTCGTCAACTACGATCCCGCATACACTCTCCGCGAGGGCGGCCGCCTCTGCGACATCGCTCCTACGCTCCTCGAGATCCTGGGTCTCCCCCTGCCATCCGAGATGACGGGCAAGTCACTCATCGTTAAGAAGTGATTTTCGAGAAGGAAAAATAAGAGAGGCTGTCTCACGAATGCGGCAATGGTTTCCGCAGGACGGGGCAGCCTCTTTTAGAACACCTTAAAACGTCATACATTTTTGGCGTTTTTGGGATTTTTGTATGACATGCCGACCGAGGGGGACGCGTCGGGGCGCGGCGGGGGTCACCGGTAAAGCTGGACATACGACACGAGATGCTTGTGATCTTCTTCCCAGATCCTCATCTCGATGTAGTCGCCCGGCGTGAACTCACCGGCCGGCAGGAACACCTCGACCTCGTGCATGCCGTTCATCTGGATGAGCAGGGTTTCCTCGTCGCCTGTCTCGACTTCGTTGACCCACCAGTCGATCGCGAAGACGTCCCCGACCTCAAGCGGCTCGTCGAAGTAGCAGGTGATCCGAACGCCGTCATCGGCGAAGTTATAGCCTATGGTATAGACCGAATAGTCCGGCACTTCGGTATAGTGCATCACGTACCAGTTGACATCGATACTTGAGGCGCCGTAGATGATGCTTCCGTCGTCGCACCAGTCGGGCACGTATTCGTAAACATCCGTGGCCTGGTTCACGAAGCCTGACGGGCTGACGGATATGTCAGGCTCATAGATGCCGTCCGCGGAATAGAGCTGCGCGATCAGATCGTTGTACTCTTCTTCGCTGATCTCCTTGTTTTCGAAAAGGATGGTGATGGCCTGCTCCATGCATCGCTGATACTGCCCGTCGCTTACCTTGTAGGAGAATAGCGCATCCCCGGGCTTCATGATGAGCTTATTGCCGAAAACGATCTGATCGCCCTCCACGTAATTACAGTAGACTTCCGCAGTCCACTTGTAATCCACGGGCTCGCAGGTGGCGAGCGCATAATACATCGTGTCATACAAAAGCACACTTTGCGCAGCCGACAGCTCGGCGACCGTCATACCTGACGTGGTATACCTTACGGAATTCATGTAAGTCTTGATGAGATAGTCATCCGAACACAGGATCCCCGCCAGCTCCTCCGGCGAAGGCGCCTTGCCCGTGAGCGTGACATAATAGCCCGCCCTTTCTTCGACCGTGAACTCGTGGTCATGGTCGAGGATGTACTTAATATATTCCGCCGCGAACCTGTCGACGGAATAGACGATCTCCTCATTTACCGGAAGCAGCGCCGGGTTTTCGAAAACCCTGAATTCATCCCGGTCATAGTCCATCGGAACGCCCGTGAAATCACCCTCCGACATGTCCGTCAAAAGGTCCCTTACCATGTCCTCGGCCTCTTTGGATGAGATATCCACAGGATAGTACAGGTCATCCGCCAGCGACGCAAGGAACTCCCCTATCTTCTTTGCCGACTTCTTGCTCATCGTCCACGTCTTCTCATCCTTATCGAAAACAAAATAAACCGTGAATTTCTCAGTCCTTCTGTCCTTAAACCCGTTCAGCGCCTCAACATATTCGCCATACGTCATGTGAAGCCCCGACACGGCCATGAGATCATCACAATCGAGATACGATATCTCGACTCTCATATTGGCAGTACCGTTCTTCTCGCTGATCTCCGGTTCATCCGCCTTCTCCACCTCCGTAAACGACAGGACAAGGTCATAGATATCTTCCATCTCCTCAGTACGGAACGAAGCTTCTTCCATGACGTCATCATAATCAAAGCCCTCAGCCAGCTTCTCACAGGTCCTGCCGTCATGCTCTTTGAATGCTTCAACGAATTCTGCCGGGATCTTACTTATCTTCTCCGGATCATTTTTCTCTGCCTTGCAGGAACATAACGGCGCCGCCACGGCAAGCACCAACAGCCCTGCTGATAACTTTTTCCAAATATCCATATCTGTCCCCTATTAAAAGTTCTTGCCCAACACATTATACACCATTTGCCGAATCTCCCTGCTCTGTAAAAAAACGGGGTTTTTCTGTGAAAGATTTACAGAAAATGGCCACTATTTTTACAGGAAGGTCTGCCAATGTTTTGAAAAAAATAAACAGGCTGCTATTACATAAGCAGCCTGCCGCTATTCCATTTGTTGCACTCAAGACGGAAAAAGGAAGAGTTTAATTCCGGCCCCTGTGCATCTAGAAATCCAATTGACGTTGTTCTCTCCCTTAGCAAACATCAATCTTCAACAATTGTTTGATGCAGTTTCACTATACTACATATAATGTCCGGGATGGTATTAAAATAAAGCCTTTTCGGGCTGGATTTATATCACTTTTTTGCCATTTTTCTAAAAACAGCCATTATTTTGCACGAAGCTGGCAGATCTGGTCCTCTCTGGCGGAGATGTCCCTGATCTTCTTGCAGGCCTGGCTGTTCCATATCTTTTTCCATTTGTCGGTCAGGATGTTCCCGAGCGCCTTATCGGAAAGCCAGCTCTGGCACGGAACCACATTGCCTGAAGGAGTGATCGCCATGTTGCTCAGGCACGCGCCGCAGGAAGGAACCGACAGGCCCATCTCGCGGAGCTTACCGGGATCTATGAGACCCGGCGATGTGAAGCTGATCTCCATGCCGTTTCCGTAGGCGTAATTAACCGCGTCCCTGAGAGACTCGTAGAGGGACTCGCCTTCGATCCTCAGTTCCTCCGAGGCGCCGCTTTTCGCGTTACCCGTGAGGATCAGTCCGGAGCAGGTCACGTAGATGACGCCGAGGCCATTCAGGAACTCCAGGGTCTTTTTGTAGTCCTTGTTGAGCTCGCATATGGGTGTGTTGATGCTCAGGTTGATGCCCGCGCTAAGGGCATTTTTGATGCCGTCAACCGTCTTTTGGTAATTGGCGGCGCCGACAAGGCGGTTGTGGATCTCCTCGTCGCAGGAATAGAAAGTCACCTGCATGCTGTCGAGGTCGGCCTCCCTTAACCGTTTGCAGTATTCTTCCGTCAGGTTCACGCCGTTTGTGTTGAGCCTCGTGACGAACCAGCGGGCCTCCCTGATCAAATCCGGAAGGTCGTCTCTCATGGTCGGCTCGCCGCCCGTGAACGTGACCTGGGATATCTTCTCCTTGCGGAGCTTTCGGATGATCTTAAGCCACTCGTCGGCCGTAAGTTCGTTTTCCTCCGCCAGGGCCTGGTCGGCGGCATAGCAGTGGACGCACTTCTGGTTACAGTGCCACCTGCCGTCCTTCTTCATGGAGGTGACCATGAGATCCATCCTGTGAGGCGCGCTCATGTACGGGGCATACTCGCCGATCGTCATGGGCTTTTGGTCTGACTCGATCTTTTCACCCCTCGCCATTTTTTCGAAAACGGAAATGAAGCCGAAGAGATCGTCCTCGAGGACCTTGTCCTTGACGCGCGGGAAGACCTTCTTGACGCCTTTGAACGTCTTTTGGAGGATCTCCTTAAGGTCGTCATCGGTCATGGGCTTCTCGCCGAATTCGTTTACGTTCCTGACGTACTCGGTCAGGAGGATCGCGCCCGATTCGTTGACCGGGAGGATGTCCTGTCCGTTGATGATCACCAGGGTCTCGACCGTTTTGAACGGGACGAACTTCGGGGGTATCATGTGCATCCTGATGCAGCCCGGCCCGTCCGGATTCCACGTGGTGTGGATGACGCGGTCCCAATTTCTTAGCTCGTACAACTTCTGATTAAGCATCTTTTTCCACACCGTCCCTGAGTATTTTCTTAAGTCTCGAGG
This sequence comes from Clostridiales bacterium, assembly GCA_024691135.1. GTDB lineage: Bacteria > Bacillota > Clostridia > Saccharofermentanales > Saccharofermentanaceae > Saccharofermentans. The sequence continues at coordinate 1,946 of JAILNZ010000112.1, read as the reverse complement.
ACGAGACATTTGTATTGTAGAAATCCTTTTTCGAGCAGCCGGCCCTGCCTCCGCCGGCACAGGCACATGCGCAGGCACATGCACAGGCGCAGCCTCCACCGCCTCTGAACCCGTGGTAACCGCTTGAATGATATGAGTCGCCCGTGATCCTGGAAATGGCCAGGGTACCTATGAGGATCAGAGGACACACAAACAGAAAGAAGGCATCCCGCGACTCAATATGCATCACGTCCTTGTTCTTGAATTTATAAGCATCCTTGTTGTAGCCTACCGTGATGTGAGCCCTCTCGCCGGGCTTAAGCGATCCCTGCGCCAGATAATAGTCGCCGACCAGGATCCCCGTGCACTTGACCACGTTCTCCTTGTCCCACCTTATCTCGTACCTGTCGACCGGGATACTGTTGAACCAACCGGCCGTAAAATCGTAGACCATCAGGTCCTTCCAGTATTCCGTCTTAATGATGGGAACTTCCGCGTACGGGGAGTAGTCTGAAGAATACGAGATATAGCCGTCCGAGGAGCTGCTGCTTTTCTTTACCACAGATACCGGAATCTTGGAGCCGGAGCAGAAAAGATTGTGCTGGACAAACTTGAACTTGAAATCGATCACCTCACCGGCCTTATACTCCCTGTTGAAAACAACCTTGGCGTAAGACCCGCCTTCAGACATGTACTTGACCGACTTGATGTTCTTCGTTAATCTCTCGAATTTGTTGGCATCCTCGTTTGCGATCCCGATCTTGACCCAGGAAACGCCGCCTTTGGAGTCGTTCAGCACCTGCCACTTGATCTCGTACGTCATCTCGACCGAACCGCTGTTGAGCACGTGCGCGGTGATGCCGTAATACTTGATCAGATCATCGTAAGCATAGGTCGACGCCTCCGCCCTTGCCGGGAACATGCAGAAGATCCCTGCAACAACGGCAACGGCGGCCAAAACCGCAACTGTTTTCCTGATGATCTTAGTCATATAACCTTATCCCTGTTCCTTTTTTCTTTTACGAAGATTGTACCACACCGGGTCCCGTGGTAAATCCGCGGCAGTCCGACATAGCCGGTGCTATTTGCGGGGAAGGCCATGTCAAAGATATCTGCCGGCCAGTTCGTTTGCTACTCTGGTCAAAACGATGACAATTATGGACAAAACGATGCCTATGATTATATATGTAGCCTTATTTCTTTTTCGAAAAGGAATCTTGTCAAACAGACCGGTCCAGCTTCCAAAGATGTCGGCGTGAAGGAAAAAGAAGATCAGGAGTTCAACAAGATAAAAGATCCTCTTGCCCAAAGACCAGTCCGCACTATTTACCTGGACTCCGATGATAAAGAAAGCAGCTGTCAGAAGATAGAATATCGCAACTATCATGTGCAAAGGCTTTTTCCTTCTAAAGCCCGGCGGCGGCCACAGTTCCTTCTTCGGATGAAGGATATCGTACTTCATATCATCAATGCTCTTGTACCTGTTGTCAGGATCGATCTGTGTCGCTTTCCCCGCAACTTTGAGCATCGCCGGATCAGAACTGATCTGTTCAATGATCTTACCCAGCGCAAATATGTCGGTCCTTGGATCTGACTGGGAGAAGCCGTATTGCTCAGGTGCCGCATAGTCAAAAGAGCCCAGCAAAGTCGTGTCCCTGTCCTTGCCACTCTTGTAGAACTTCGCGATATCATAATCGATGATCTTAACTTTGCCTTCTGAAGTAACGATTATGTTTTCCGGCTTAAGGTCCCTGTGAATGATAGGGCTGAAAGCAGAATGAAGGAACTTCAGCCCGTCACAGATCTGAAGGATCATATCCTTCTTCTTCTCTTCAGTCAGGACACCTTTAAGAAGGAGGTCGTGCATGGTCTCGCCGGTAAGGTATTCCTCATAGACATAGAGCTTGCCCTCGATCTCGGCGTAGTCATGTATCTTTACGACATGAGGATCTGAATGGGTCCTCAGG
>JAILNZ010000100.1 GCA_024691135.1 Clostridiales bacterium | reverse complement strand
GGTCGATGATATAAGGGATCTTACCTAGTGCATATTTAAGTGAGATCAGTTCCCTGGCGTTACAGCTGCCGAGAGCAACCCTGGATATGAGCCTCTCGATATCATATAGACCTGTCAGGGCCTCGATTATCTCCTGCCTTGCCATGAACTTATCATGAGCTTCCTCCACGGCATCAAGTCTTGAATTGATCGCTGAGACAGACACGAGAGGCTCTTCTATCCATTTGCGTATCAGACGGCCGCCCATTGCGGTCTTTGTCCTGTCGATCGCCCAAAGGAGAGAACCCTTTTTGGATTTTGTCCTTATGGTGGAAGTCAATTCGAGATTTGTCCTTGTCGAAAAGTCGATTTCCATCGTATCAGACAGCTTAAAGACATTAAGCGCGTCAAGATGATATATCTTCCCTGCCTGTGTCTCATCGGCATAGTTAAGAAGACCTCCGGCAGAGCAGTTTATGAGCTCGGGATCTTTGAACTGATCGATATTTACGGGACTTTTGCCTTCATTCTTACGTTCCTTTGACCTGTCGGAGGAAAAATATCTGTCGGGCTTAGGCGTATATGCTATCTGAAAATGCTGTCTGATGAGCTTAAATATCTCAGAATCAAGGAATGATTCGTTAAAGATTATCTCAGAAGGCAGATATTTACCTATAAGGTTGATAAGATGTTCATCATTATTAAGAGAAGTCAGCTGAGTACCTTCAAATATGCCCGTTGTAATGTCGGCAACGCAGATGCCGTATTGAGAACCGACGGAATAGATACTCATGAGGAAGTTATTCTTACGGTCATCAAGGCCGTTGTTATCAGTCAAAGTGCCCGGTGTAAGTACCTGGATGATCCCTCTCTTAACGAGACCCTTACATGTTGCGGGATCTTCCAGCTGCTCGCATATAGCGATCTTAAAACCGAGATTTAAGAGCCTATTCGTATATGTAGCGCAGGCGTGGAAAGGTACTCCGCACATCGGAGCTCTCATATTATTTCCGCAGTCGCGGCCCGTAAGCGTCAGTTCAAGAGCCCTTGATACAAGGATCGCATCATCAAAGAACATCTCATAGAAGTCACCTAAGCGGTAAAACAGTATAGTTTCCCCCAGAGTATTACGAAGTTCAACATACTGCCTCATCATCGGTGAGAGATCATCGATGTTGATATCGGCTATCCTGAGAAGTTCTTTATTCTCACTCATCTTTCAAACACTCCAATATACCCTCTACGGAATAAGGCTTTGCGGCAGTTATCCTTACCATGCCGAGATAGCCTTCCAGTTCATCAGAGGTCTTAGTGATATTGAGTTCAGAGGGTATCGTGAAATTGACCAGATGATTACACTTGGTCCTTCCCGTAAGGATATCTGCTGCCGTACCGCTCTGTCCTTCTATCAGGACTTCCATTGTCTTTCCGACAAGATTCTTATTCGACTCGAAAACAAGCGCGTTCTGGATCTCGAGAAGTCTGTTGAACCTCTCAGTTACTACTTCCTGAGGTATCTGGTCCTCAAATTCCGCGGCTTTGGTACCCGGTCTTTTCGAATACTGGAAAGTGAATGCGGAATCGAATCTGCATTCCTTTACAAGAGACAGTGTATCTTCAAAATCCTCTTCCGTCTCCCCGGGGAAACCAACGATAATATCAGTCGATATGGATCCTTCAGGGATCTTTTCCCTGAACAGATGTGCCGTCCTTAAGAACTGTTCTCTCGTATAATGCCTGTTCATGCGCTTCAGGACGCTGTCGGAACCCGACTGGCACGGCAGATGAAGATGCGTCTCGATAGAATCGTATCTTGCCATTATGTCGATCACCTTGTCCGACAGATCTTTCGGATGTGAGGTCATGAACCTGATCCTCGAGAAACCTTCGATCTTGGCGCAGGCTTCCAGAAGATCCGGAAAAGTCTTGTCTCCGCCAAGGTCCTTGCCGTATGAATTGACATTCTGGCCCAGAAGCATGACTTCCTTATAGCCTTCTTTGGCAAGTGACTTCATCTGGCTTATGATCTCGTCAAAATCCCTCGACCTCTCCCTTCCTCTCGAAAAAGGAACGATACAATAAGTGCAGAAATTATTACAGCCGTACATGATAGGAACAAGAGCGCGGAATCTTCTCTTCCTTGCGACATGCATCCTGTTATCGTCAGCGATATAATCGATATCCTCAACTTCAACGGCAAGTTTTCTGGTATCAAGGCTCTTCAAAAGAAGGATCGGCATGAGATGAAGCTGCTGCGGGTCAAAGATCAGGTCGACAAACGGATAGCTCTTCTTGATCTTGTCGATATTCTTCTGAACCTTCATCATACAGCCGCAGACCGCGATTATCATCTTCCTGTTCTGCTTCTTCAGGGATTTATATACGCCCAGGTTTCCGAAAAGCCTGTCATCGGCGTTTTCTCTTATGGAACAGGTGTTGAAGAAGACAACATCGGCCTTGTCATCATCTGTCTCGACAAGTCCCATCTCTTCGAGATATCCTGCGATCTTCTCGCTGTCTGATTCATTCAGCTGGCATCCGTAAGTCTTGATATGGTAAGTAAGGGGCCTTCGAAGTTCCATTGCCCCGGCATTGAAATATTCAGTAAGTCTGCTAACGGCGAGATCGACCTTTTTAAAATCTTCTTCCGTTACCTTGATTATCGGCATTTGAAATACATCCTCTTATTTAATAAATAATAATATAGCAAAAAAGAGTATATTTGTGAACAAATCACTTATTGTTATAATATATCTGTATATGAATTCGGAAACCGTAACCGGAGGCACAATGAGAGCTTTTTTATCGAGATCTTTGTCCGTTTTGATGAGCCTTGTCATCATATTCGGATTGTTTAATACAGTATATGCATACCCTGATGAGACTTCGTCGGAAAGTGAGACTTCCGATGAGCATATAATCAGCATCGAGGATTCCAAGAGAGCATTTTTGGACGAGCACGTTCCCGATTCACCGCCTGTTGACGGTAAGGCATATGTCCTGTTCGACACTATGTCGCAGGTATACCTTTTCGGAGAGGATATAGATCAGCCTTTGGAACCTGCTTCCACGACCAAGCTCATGACCATCCTTCTGACGTTTGAGAATTGCAGCATGGATGATAAGATCACGGTTACCCCGACGATGTTTTCCGGGATCCCTGATGACTATGTTAAGCTCGGAATGACCGAAGGCGAGGAATTTACCGTAAGGGATCTTGTGAATGCCGCCATATTGAAGTCCTGTAATGATGCAACTTTGGCTCTGGCTATCCATATCAGCGGATCGGAAGCGGATTTTTGCGACCTGATGAATAAGAGAGCCAAAGAACTTGGCTGTACGAATACGTCTTTTTCTTCGTCTTACGGCCTTTCCGATCCCGAGCATCCTAATCTCATATCGGTAAGTGACATGTGCAAGATCCTTGAGGCTTGCATAGCATATCCGGAATTTAGCGAGATCGCGACATCCACGCAGTATGAAGTACCTGAAACGAACAAATACAGCGATAAGAGAGTTATCCTTAACGCAAACAGATTTATCTCGACCCAGCAGTTTGCTTATGATTACTATATCGGAGGTAAGACCGGCTTTACGGAAGCTGCCGGCAACACTATCGTAGCTGCAGCCAATAAGAACGGCAGGATCCTCATTGGTGCAATATTCGGGGCCGAAGATTCAGAACTTCGTTATTCTGACCTCATAAATATGTTTGAATTCGGCTTTACGAAGTTTACTACCGTAGCTATCGATGCAAATGAGTATACGACTATCAAGGACAATACGGAAACGCAGATCAACCAGATACTTGCCGATACCGATCTCAAGATCGAGAAATATGACATGGTACTTAATGAATACCATACAACTCTTACATCGAGGGCAAGCTCGGGTTATACTGCCGTGATCGAACTGTCGGGTGTCGTTATTAATCCGAATCTTACTTCCCAGACGTTTAAGATCCCTCTATACAGGCGTTATAACGATAATTATACCTATGAAGTAGGCAGGATCGAACTTGTGATCGAATCCAAGGAGCGGATCGCCGAGATCACACCGGTCAAATCAGCCAGCAAGTTCTGGGGCAAGATGAAGAAACTCATCATTACGATCCTGGGCATATCCGTCCTCATGATCATCCTGATATTTGCCATCTTCTGGTTCCGCAAGAAGAACATCAAGAGAAAAGACAGGAATTTCAGGAACAGATCCAAGATGCTCTGATCATTTTATCATCCTGTTTACGGCACTTATAATCGCTCTTACCGAAGACTTGGTAACTGAGCTTGATACTCCTGCGCCCAGATAGATCTTACGGTCATGATCCTTCTTGATCTCGATATAAGTGATAGCCGCGGAATCAGTACCGCTCTTCATAGCATGCTCATTATACATATTGATCGAGAAACTTATGTCAAATGCTTCCTTAAATGCATTGACAAAGGCATCCAAAAGACCGGTTCCTTTGCCCTTGATCCTCTTTTCAACGCCTCTGTAAACGACCTTGGCGGCTACTTCAGAGAATTTATCATCATGAGCGATCTCCGAGAATGATACCAGTCTGTACGGCGCGGTAACATTGATATATGTATCGTCGAAGATATCGAATATCTGCTGCGGAGTAAGTTCGGTATTATTCTTGTCGGACTCGGCCTTGATAACAGGTATCAGGTCGTTTAAGAAGCTTTTCGGGAGCATGAGGCCGTAATACTGTTCGAGAATATATGCGACTCCTCCCTTGCCCGACTGGCTGTTGATCCTGATTATAGGATCATAATTTCTGCCAACGTCGACAGGATCGATCGGAAGATAAGGAACATACCAGTAGGATTCGTTCTTGACATGGTCCATTCCCTTCTGGATCGCATTCTGGTGAGTGCCCGAAAAAGCCGAATAGACAAGCCTTCCAACCCATGGCTGTCTGTCTCCGATATCCATGCCCGTGCAGCTGAGATAAAGATCTACTACTTCATCGATATTGGACAGATCCAGCATAGGATCGATGCCCTGCATGAAGATGTTCATCGCAAGAGTAACGATATCCGCATTACCGGTCCTCTCGCCGTTTCCGAATAATGTTCCTTCTACTCTCTCGGCACCTGCCAGGAGAGCAAGCTCTGTTGAAGCTACACCGGTTCCCCTGTCATTATGCGTATGGACCGATATAATGATCGAATCCCTGTATCTTGTATGTGTCGAAAAGTACTCGATCATATCTGCAAACTCGTTTGGCGTTGTCATCTCAACAGTTTCTGGCAGATTAACGATGACCTTCCTTGAAGGAGCCGGCTGCCAGACATCCAAAACAGCATCAACGATCTCAACGGCAAAATCAGGCTCAGTCTCTGAGAAGTTCTCAGGAGAATATTCGAGGAACCATTCGGTATCACTCTGATCACGGCTGATCTCTTCTTTGATCATCCTTGCTCCGTTTACTGCAAGTTCCTTGCACTTTTCCTTATCAAATCCGAAAACGACTTCTCTTTGAAGCCTTGATGTTGAATTATAGAGATGAACTATAGCCTTTTTAACGCCTTTGAGCGATTCGAAGGTCTTCTTTATGATATCTTCCCTTGCCATCGTTAAGACCTGTACGGTTACATCATCAGGTATGAGATCGTTTTCTATAAGATGACGCGTAAAACCGTATTCTGTGTCGGAAGCAGCAGGATAACCGATCTCGATCGTCTTAAAACCGAGCTTTATGAGCATGTCAAAAAATCTGAGCTTCTGCTCAAGATCCATAGGTACTTCAAGCGCCTGATTGCCGTCGCGAAGATCGACGCTGCACCAGATCGGAGCCTTTTCAATACGGTTACCCGGCCACTTGCGGTCCGTGATCGGTACGGACGGGATCCTTTTGTACTTTCCGTAATTCATCATTTTCGATACCTCCAAACAAAAAGCCCCTTCATCTATATAGAGACGAAGGGGCGTTCGCGGTACCACTCTAATTCATCCTTAAATGGATGCTCTCACCGAATACAAGGATAAGATCCTGATATCTGTCCCGATAACGGTGGACTTCTCCGTCCGGACTTAATCGCTTATGCTTTCAGCCCGACCGCTCAAAGGTGAGTTCCCGATATCCTTGTCCGTTGACTTACACCGGCCGTCAACTCTCTGCGCGACTCGAATAAAGGTAATAGTCCTTATCAAAGCGTTTTCTATATGCTCATAAAATAACAAACTTATCTTATTTATGTCAAGTAAGTTGATTTACAAGATCCTTAAAGAGGTTTCCTCTTTCCTCAAAGTGCCTGAACTTGTCATAAGAAGTTCCTGCCGGTGACAATATAACGATATCTCCGGGTCTTGCAAGTTCTCGGGCCTTGTTAAGAGCGGAACTGTAGTCGTCAAACTCAAATTCGACATAATTTCTTCCGTTAGCCTCTGTCTCCAGCTGAGATCTGATAAGAGGCGTATTTGCTCCGCAGAAAACGATCCTGTCACAGACATTTAAGATCGCATCACCGATGCCTTCATAAAGGCACTTCTTATCTGCTCCTCCCGTAATAAGCACTCCGTGGGCATTTACGGACTTAAGAGCATTCATCGTATTGATCGTTCTGTTCGGAGAAGAGTCGATAGAGGAATTATAATATCTGACATTATCCAGTTCCCTTATGAACTCGATCCTGTGCTCTACACCGCCGAATGTCTTAGCGACACTGACGATATTATCAACCGAAACATACTCAAATGTAGCGCTTATGGCAGCCAGATAGTTCTCGACATTATGTTTTCCAATAATCTTTATGTCTTTCTCATCGATCACAGGAGTCTTTTTCCCGTCATATTCATAAGTGAGAACTGATCCGTCAAGATATGCTTTTCCGATCTTGGAAGATTCACCGTCTCTTACGCAGTTATCCCTGTCCAGTGCAAAAAACGAGATCTTACCTCTGGCAAGTCCTGCCATCCTGTAGGTTATATCGCATTTACCGTTAAGAACGACCTTCCCGTTAAAGTCCTGATTCCTGAAAACATGCGTTTTACAGTCGATATATTCATCATAGCCCTTATGAACATCGAGATGATTGGGCGTTACGTTGGTTACGACTGCAACATCAGCAGACTTTGTCATCGTAAGGAGCTGGAATGAGGAGAGCTCCAATACGACCATATCTTCTTCATTGACTTCATCTATCTTATCCAGAAGAGGAGTACCGATATTTCCGCCGAGCCATACTTTGTATCCTGCTTCCTTCAAGAGCAAGGATATGAGGGTCGTTGTTGTCGTCTTACCGTCGGAGCCCGTAACTGCAAAGATCTTGGCGGGACATAATGCCATAAAGACTTCCATCTCGGATGTAAGGACAGCGCCTTTTTTTACAGCCTTAACGATCTCCGGAACATCATTACGCATCTTTGGGGTTCTGAATATATAGTCAAACTCCTGCTTTTCGAGACCTGACATATAATCCTCGCCTACGGACCAGTTGATATCGATGCCTTCTGCTTTGAAATCTGCCATAGTCTTGGACAGGACCTTATCATCGGAAGGAAGTTTATCAAAAGCCGTTATATCTGCTCCAAGCGAATAGATATATCTGATCAAAGGCCTGTTGGAGATTCCGACTCCCATTACAGCGACTTTGCTGCCCCTGATCTTTTTCTTAAAATCGTTAAGCTTACTGTTCATTTATTTTTCACCTCGGTAAAGATTATATACTTTTATTGCATAAACGAATCATATAGTTTTGAATAATACCCGCCTTGTTTTACCAGAGTCTCATGATCGCCTGATTCGATTATCCTTCCCTTATCCATAACTACGATCATATCGGCATCGATGATCGTAGACAGCCTATGAGCTATTATGACTGATGTTCTTCCCTTACAGAGCATCCTGACGGCGGATGTGATCTTGTTTTCGGTAATGGCGTCGACGGATGACGTCGCCTCATCGAGAATAAGGATCTCGGGATCGCTCATAAATGCCCTGTCTATCGACAGAAGCTGCCTCTGACCGTCAGATATGTCTTCCCTCTTGCTCGTTATGATCTCATCATATTTCCGAGGGAGGTTTCTGACAAACGAATGAACACCGAGAATTTTGGAAGTCTTGATGATATCTTCATCAGTTGTCTCTTTTCTGTGAACACCGTAGAGTATGTTACGTCTTATTGTGGCCGTCTTAAACCATGTATCCTGAGGAACCATTCCCACATGAGATCTTAAAACGTTCTTGGACAGGTCATTGATCGGTCTTCCGTCTATCAGGATCTCACCCGATACAGGCTCATAAAACCTCATAAGAAGGTTAATGAGAGTGGTCTTGCCGCATCCGGTAGGCCCGACGATCGCAACTTTGGTACCGGAAGGGATCTTAAGATTCATCTTATCGATGACATTTCTGGTGCCGTCATAGGAGAATACGAGATCTCTAAGTTCGATATCACCGTCAAATGTGACTATTGTTCCCTTATCTAATCTTTCCGTCTCTTCCTCATCAAGATACTCGAAAATGCGCGCTGCGCAAGCCAGAGAATCCGACAGTTCGGAAAAGACTCCCGAGATCTCATTGATCGGCTTCATATAAGTCGTTGCATAAGCCAGAAGGCTCGACAGAGCACCTACCGTCATCCCTCCCGATATAACGCTGAGCGCACCCAAAAGAGCGACCAGAGCATAGATCGTACCGTTAAAGAGCCTGGTCGAAGGATTGACCAGAGATGACAGGAATGTCGCCTTGACAGCTATCTTACGATAATCGTTATCTATATCGGTCAGCTTATCTTTTATGCTCTTTTCGATTCCGAAGGTCCTGATCTCACGAAGATTATTGATCATCTCATTAAGGAAACCCGTCTGCTTACCCTTGGCGGAAGAATGTGCCTTAAGATGATCATTGATGGATCTGATGAAAACGGCAGTAATAAGAAGAGTGACAGGAGTTATAAGAGCTATAAGAAGAGCCAGTCTCCAATTAATGACAAACATTATTACAAATACGACAATGATCGTTATCAATCCAGTAAAGAACTGATTCAGAGATACAAGAAGGCCGTCACTTACGGTCTCGCAGTCATTTATTATAAGGCTCTCGACTGATCCTACCGATGTCTTCTCGATATAGGATACGGGAAGCCTGTTAATCTTCTCGTAAGCGCTGTCCCTGAGCCGTTTAACGGTATCGTATGAGATCATATAATTTAACGTGTTCATGACGTAGGTCAGGACAGATGTAATAACGATAAACGACAGAATAAAAAGAAGATATGTAAGTACTTCCCCCATATCGACATCATCCGTCAGAAGATCGACGATCTTACCGAAGAAGTAAGGGATAAGCAAAGTCAAGACAGACGTTATGGCGGCAAGTATTATTGAGAATACCAGTTTCGGACCGCTTCCTTTGGACATCTTAAGAAGTCTTATAAGAGTTTTGATCAAGCCTTTCTTTCTCATAATGATGCCTCCTTCGTCTGGAGAGCATACATTTCCTTATAGATACTGCAGTCCTTAAGTAAAGCCTCATGATCGCCTGAAGATACGATATTTCCTTCATCAAGAACTATGATCTTATCGCAGTTCTTAACGGATTTGATCTTCTGGGAGATGATTATCTTAGACATTCCTGATATCGAATTGATCTTATCTATCAACTTGTTTTCCGTGATAGCATCAAGGCTTGCCGATGAATCATCGAGGATAAGGATCTCAGGTCTTGAAGATATGGCTCTGGCGATATTTAAGCGCTGTCTCTGACCTCCGGAAAGGTTCTTGCCGCTTTCCTTGATCTCCATATCAACAGACTTAATAAAATCATCACAGCACGCGGTATTTATCGCATTATCGATATCTTCGGAAGTAACATCTTCCCTGCCAAGACCGATATTATAAGAAGCCGTTCCCGAGAAGAGCCTGGTCTTCTGCATTGCATATCCGATCTTAGGCGGAATACCGTCTTTATATCTTATCTCGCCTCCCGTAGGCATATATGATCTTGCGATAAGGGATCCAAGCGTTGATTTGCCGGAACCGGTCTTGCCGATTATACCGATACTCTCCCCTTTTCGAAGAGAAAAAGAGATATCCTTAAGAGCATATGATTCATCGTCATTATATGAGAAAGACACATCACTGAAATTCAAGAGTTCCTCGCAGGAACCGTATTCGGTGATGACCGGACTTTCCTTCGTACCGATGAGAGTTGAGACGCGGTTTGAACAGGCAAGAGCTCTGCTTATCTGGATTATGAGATTTGTAAGTTTGATGAGTTCTACCAGGATCTGGCCCATGTAATTATACAGGGCAACCACTTCTCCTCTGGTCAGGCTCCCGAGACTTACTTCAAAAGCTCCGGAATAGATAAGAATGCATAAGAAGAGATTGACGATAAGAAAAGTCAGAGGGTTAAGTATAGTCGTGATCCTTGCAGATGCTTTCTGGAGATTATTGAGCTCCTCGGTATGGATCTTGAAATTCTTGGTCTCATTTTCTGTCTGTGTGAAACCTCTGATAACACGGACTCCGTTAAGTCCGTCATCTGTCTCGGTCACAACGTTATCGAGTTCGGTACGGACAGCCCTGTATTTGGGAACGGATCTTCTGAAATTAAGTACAATGATTACGGCCAGGATCAATACGACCAAAACATAGAGAATTGAGATCTTGACGTCGATCAAAAGTGCCATTATAACGGCACCCAATACAACAAACGGAGACCTCAGGAGGAGCCTTAAGGCAAGATTTATTCCGACCTGGATCTGATTGATATCCGAAGTAAGTGTTGTAAGGATCCTTGAAGTCCCGATCTTATCGATGTCCCTGTTCCTGAAGCTCAATACCTTGGAAAAGGCGTCTTCTCTCATATCCGAGCAGATATTTACAGCCGAATATGCACTCATATATTGGGCAAGTAAAGTACAGGAAAAGCCTATGATCGAAAAGGCGATTAAAAGAAGAACAGAATTCCTGATATAGGAAGTATCATTATTCTCAATGCCTTTATCGATTATATTTTTGATAATAAGCGGGACCAATAATTCGAATACGACCTCAAATACCTTAAACAAAGGACCGATAAGGCATTGGATCTTATATTTTTTTATGTATTCGAATATGAATCTCATCAGAGCTTTATTTCCCGGATAATCTTATTACAAGTATCGTTTATCTCTTTTTTGTCCAAAGTCAGATATTCACCGTCTCTATAAAGGATCTTACCGTTGATCATGGTCATCTTAACAATATCAGGAGATCCGCTATAGACGAGATTATCGATTATATTGTTGACCGGCTGCATAGACGGATTACTCATATCGATCATCATAATATCGGCTTTCTGCCCTGCCTTAATATATTTACAGTCAGAAAAGCCCATATAATCCGAACCGACTGAAGTCAGGCCTTTAAGAAGAACGTATGGATCTATATTGGCATTTCCCTCTTCCCTTACATTAGGTAAGACACATGCAAGATACAGGTCTCTGAACATATTGAGGCTGTTGTTGCTCCCTGCCCCGTCTGTTCCGACAGAAACATTTATCCCTTCATCGATAAATCTCTTAACATCAGCGATCCCTGAAGAGAGCTTAAGATTGGAGCAAGGATTAAAGACGGCCAGAAGATCTCTTTTCTTAAAGATCTCATAGTCCCTGTCATCCATATGAACGCAGTGAAATCCGCCTCCGCCGTAATTAAATATGCCGAGCTCATCCATTATCTGTGTAGGAGTCATATTGTATCTTCCGATACATTCATCAACTTCTTTTCTTGTCTCCGAATTATGAGCAAATACCGGAGCTTTGTATTTATCAGCCAGGTAAGCTATCTTCTCGAGATTTTTTCTGCTTGTAGTATATTCGGCATGAAAACCGAGTTTCATGGTGACGAGATCAGAATAGTCCTTATGTTTCAGATACTCTTCCTCAAGATTATCCACGCCGCCGAAGTCATTGGCGCCTGAAACATAACTGAATCTGAATCCCGATTCATCCGATGCTTTATTTGTCGCATCTCTGTCAAGATACATATCAAATGCGCAGGAAATTCCGTTACGAAGGTATTCGAGTATACCGAGCTTCGTAAACCAATATATATGATCGAATGTAAGTCTCGCTTCCATTGGGAAGATCTTTGTATGGAGCCATACATCCAGCGGAAGATTATCAGCCAAAGATCTGGAGAATGTCATCGCCGTATGCGTATGAGCATTCTTGAAAGTCGGCATCAGAAGATTGCCTTCACAGTCTATCTCTTCATCAAAAGCAGCTGAACCGGCGGCAGGACCTACATATTCAATGTCTGTGCCGTTGATCCATATCTCGCCATCTAAAATATCACGATCCTCCATTGTAAGGATCTTTGCATTATAAAATCTATATCTCATACTCTGCCTGTTTCTAATATTTATTCAGGTTAGATTGTATCATT
>JAILNZ010000080.1 GCA_024691135.1 Clostridiales bacterium | reverse complement strand
AAAGTGTTAACAACACGCTAGTGTACCAAAAACGGTACATAACTTGAGTTAGCATCAGGCTGTAAGGTAAGACAGATATTCAGATATTGGAGGTTTATCAATGCTAAGGTACAGCAGAAACGAATTAACGGAATTACTTGATGAAGGCGCCGCTTACGGAGTCTATATAAGTGACGGGGAACTTAAGAAGAATTCGGATGATATAAACCGGATCTTAAAAGAACTCGGGATAAGAGCGAAGGTCAGCAAGTTCTACGGCGGCCCCGCGTATTCGGAATACATGATCAGGCTTAACGATCATGAGGCATATAGAGATCTTGAAGCCCATAGCGAAGAGATCAGAAAGAGAATGGATGTTAAGTCATTCCGCATAATGAACGAGAGAATATATCTTTCTTCGAGGGAAGTGTCGGTCGAGATGTCTAACAGGGTCATATCGGAAGTCAGGCTCCGCGACTTCTTTGAGGATTTCCGCTTCCGCTCATCTCTTATGACGATACCTCTGGGAAGCGGCACGCACAGGCGTTCGGTAACGAACCTCAGTGACAGCCTGATCGTCGGTGGCTCTGACAGGAATGAAGTCGGAGGATTTCTTTATTCTTCGATAATGTCACTTATCTGTTCCGCCGATCCCGGGGATCTCGGGATCATAATCGCGGGTTCTGATGATTGCGGTTTTTCTGAGTTCTCGGAAATCCCTCATCTTAAGAGACCTGTCTTAAGGACGGCGGATGAGGTCTTTGAGTCATTGAAGATACTTAAGGAAGATCTGGCCTCAAGATACGACATGTTTTACGACAGGCAGTCCAGAAGTTATATGGATTATAACCGCCGCGTCAGGTTTTCGAGAGGGGAACAGGTCCCGAATATCCTTTTTATGATCAGTGATATAAGTCTCATAAAGGGAAGGGAAGATATCATCGATCTTCTCAGACATGTCATCTTGCGCGGAAGGAATGCAGGCATCTGTTTCATGATCGCGGGATCAGGAAAAGAGGGAGGGGAGATGATCGGCCGTATAAAGGATCTTATCGATAATAGGGTCTCCTTTAGGACGGAAACGGAAGAAATAAGCAGGATGATACTGGATCTGGGCAAGGCCGTGACGCTTCTCGGAACGGGAGATCTTATCTATTCAACGCCGACGGATACGGTTAAGCTTCAAAGTCCTGAGGTGACATCTGAAGAGATCAAAAGAGTAGCGGATTATATCATCGAGAACAAAGAGGAACTGTACAACAGGGATTTAAGCAGCATTAGAAGAAGGATACGGGATAAAGAGGACAGACTCGGATAAGAGGGATACAGTATGTCAAATATAGAACCGAAAATGTTATCACAGTTAAGGGTACTTCATATCCTTGAGAAATACAGTGACGCTGATCATCTTCTGACACAGAAAGATATCGCGGACAGACTTGAGGAAGAATTCGGTATCGAGATGGAGCGTAAGGCAATCAGCAAAAAGATCGCTAATCTTAAGGAGGCCGGATATGATATCCGTTCGGGGAAAAAAGGATGTTATCTTAATGAGAGATCTTTTACCGATGCGGAGCTTCATTTCCTGATAGATCTGGTCATGAGTAACAAGACGATCAATAAAACTCATTCGGAGGATCTGGTAAAGAAGATCCAAAGCCTCGGGAATGCTTACTTCAAGCCTCAGATCAATAAGATCATCACTGTCGGGACTACGGATAAGGGAGATAATCCTGCGTTGTTTTATAATATCGAGCTTATCTATGAGGCGATCGGAAACGGGCGTCAGATAACCTATGATTATAATCTGTACGGTGAAGATAAGAAGTTTCACAGATCTTCCACACAGACGGTAAGCCCTTATCAGCTCCTGTTCCACAATCAGGATTATTACCTCATGGCCTATTCGTCGCATCACGAGACCATAGTCTTCCATAAGGTGGATCATATGACCAATATGACGGTAAATAAGGAGCCCGCGATCTCTTTAAGGAATGTAAGCGGATACGAGAAGGGACTTCCGCAGGATTACTTTACCGCAGCAAGGCCATATATGTATTCCGATGCTCCGGAAAGGATCGAGATGATCGTGTCCAGAAGTCCCTATATCATTAACCAGATAGTCGAATGGTTCGGCAAGGATATAACGATCAGTGAGATCAAGGGGGATCAGAATGAACTTCGGGTATCTCTTAAGGCAAGTCCTTCCGCGATGAGGCTCTGGGCATTGCAGTATGCCGATTATGTCGAGATAATCGAACCTTATAACCTGAGAGATGATATCAGGGATTCTTTGATGTTCGCTCTGGATAAATACGGGAGGTGATCCGTTACTTGTCTATTTTTTATTTGTTTACATTTGTGCCATACTGATTTCTTTTTTGTTTTTTACAATAAAACCATAAAAGAAAGAAGGGAGGACAGACCGATGCAGTACTTAACCTTATCTCAGGAAAACGGAACACTTCTTGGTCCGTCCTTGAGAACAGAAAATAAGAAGACCTTCTGAATATTGAGTTTGTTTGTAATAGTTCATCAGGACTTAAGATATATGCCTTCGATACCTATCGGAGGCTTTTCTTATGTCTTTTTTACTGTTAAAAGAAATAGTGATAAAATCACAGATATCAACAATGGGAGAAAGACCTAAGTGGCAAATAAGTTCTTTTTGTACAAATACGAATCAGGCGATATCGTTACGATGAAGAAGGCGCATCCGTGCGGCTGCAAGGACTGGCTTGTCATGAGGACCGGTGCGGAGATCAAGCTCCGCTGTCAGGGATGCGGTCATGACGTATCGATCCCGAGACCTTCGCTCGAGAAATCTACTGTCGCGGTAAAAAAGAAGGAAGTATGAAGATCCTCAGATGAACTCGCGCTGCGAGAAGCAGATATGACGTCCGTCAATATCTTCTATAACGAACTCCCTGTTTGTACCCTGATCCTTACCGGGATCTTCCAGAGGTCTTATTATCGTAACACCCGAGTTGATGAGCTCATTTTGAAGGAGCATCGGTTCGCTTACATAGATATAAAGATCATAAGGGATGCCGTAGGATATCCTCAGAGGCTTAACCGTCTCATCTTTTTTCTTTGCTGCAAGGATGATCTCTATGTTATCGCGTGAAAGACGTATATGAGGCATTGTCTCATCATCGAGATGGACTGCTTCGAATCCGAGTTTTTTCTCATAGAAGAGGGCTGTCTTAAGGATATCATCACATACGAATACCTGGGCGGACGAGTTCATCAGATGAAGTCCCGATCCCTTTTTCTCATCTTCAGAGTTGTCTTTTTCCGGTTCTTCCTTACCGACAGGATCATAAGTGTTATCCTTATTGAACTTAAATCCCAGAAGCGGCTTACAGAACGGCTTTTCGAGCTCGTCCAGGGAGGAGTTCATCCTGACTCTCTCCATTATCTGTTCCGTAGTCGGCGATGAAGGGATATCCCTGAGCTTTTCTATCGTCTCGCAATACTCTATGAGATTAACAAAACGGATATAAAGGGGCATTATCTCGTCACATGAAGACGGGAGGTCGCGGTGGCCGTGCAGAAACCTCATTCCATATTCCACTCCTTCAGCAGGAAGCGCCGCGAAAAGGCGGTTGAGGAACAGCATCTCGTCCAGGGCGTTCTCTGATGAGTCTCCTGCAGATAAGATGTCATTAAGATGATCGAAGATAAGATTGATATCATGTTCCGGATAATCGGCAGATGGCATATCATGCTCCCTTATTTGTCAATAAATTTATATGAGCATTTTAGCATAAGGTGTGGTTTAATGATAATGATGAAGATATGAGGTAAGGTGTATGTACAGGATATTTATCGTTGAAGACGACGAAGTTATCACCAAGCAGATGAAGATGCATATCGAGAAGTGGGGATTTGAGGTGGCAGTCGATTCCGATCTCGAGAATGTCATGGGTGATTTTACGAAGTTTAAACCCGATCTCGTTCTTCTTGACGTTAATCTGCCTTTCTATAACGGTTTTTACAGATGTACCAAGATCAGGGAAGTCTCAAGTGTTCCCGTTATCTTCGTATCATCTGCTTCTGACAATATGAATCAGGTCATGGCCATGAACATGGGCGGTGACGATTTTATAGCAAAGCCCTTCAGCCTTGAGGTCCTTACCGCGAAGATAAATGCGGTCTTAAGAAGAGCTTATGACTTTGGTCCCAATGCCAATCTCATCGAACATAACGGAGCAATCTTTATCCCTGCCGAGTCGGTCCTGAACTATAGTGGCGAGAGAGTCGAGCTGACAAAAAACGAGAACAAGATATTATCGGTACTTCTTGCCAACAAGGCCACCATCGTTTCCAGAAGGAAACTTATGGAGAAGCTCTGGGATGATGAGTGCTTTGTGGATGAGAATACTCTTAACGTTAACGTCAACAGACTTCGTAAGAAGCTCGAGGCGGTAGGTCTTGCGGATTTCATTACGACCAGGAAGGGTCAGGGGTATATAGTTGAGTGATCTTTTGAATTACATCCGGTCCAAAAGATGGATCATCATCATGAATGTTGCCGTATTCGCTTTCCTGGCACTTGTCTTCTGGCTGTTCAATGTCAGGATGAGCATCATCTTTTTCGCGCTCCTCATGTGGGCATTCGTGCTTCTCGTATCGGGATTTCTGGACTATCTGAGCTTCTCGAGGAAGTCTAAGCTTTTAAGGACGCTTGAAGACGAGAATATCCCCCTTACGGATTTTAAGCCGTCCAACTGGATCGAGAAGGAATATGTCAGACTTCTCAACCGTGAATATGATTACAAGAAGAATGTTACGGAAAAAGACCAGATAAGATATGAAGAGACGGTGGAGTATTTTACGATCTGGGCTCACCAGATCAAGACCCCGATATCCGCGATAAGCCTTGTAGCGGAAAATATCCAGGATGACGAGACCCGTGTCGATATAAAAAACGCGGTGACCGATATCAGCGATTATGTTGATATGGTCTTGAATTATATGAGACTTGACGCCGAGACCAACGATCTCGTCTTTGATAAGGTGGATCTCGATTCCGTGATAAAGGCTCTGCTTAAGAAGTTTTCGTCGCAGTTTATCGGACGCGGGATCAATATGGCATATGGATCGAAGCCGGTTGTCATCGTAACCGACGAGAAGTGGATATCGTTCATCCTTGGACAGATACTGTCGAACGCGCTCAAGTATTCCAGGAAGGGCACGATCACTATCGATCTTTTCAATGACCGTGTCTGCATAAAGGATCAGGGCATAGGAATAAGCACCGAGGACCTGCCGAGAGTTTTCGAGAAGGGATATACGGGATATAACGGAAGGACGGATAATAAGTCTACGGGTATAGGGCTTTACCTTGTAAAGCGTGCCTGTGACCTTATCAATGCGGATATAAGGATAGAATCTGTACTCGGGGAAGGAACGGATGTAACCGTCTTTTTCGAGAAGGGAGAACTGGATGTCAGAGATTAAGAAGACAAATGCCATGCGCGAGCTTACGGCTGCGGGCATCGAATATGAAGCACTCGAATACGAATATGACGAGAATGACCTGGACGGCCATCATGTGGCTGATTTTCTGAACCTTCCTTACGAGGAGGTCTTTAAGACCCTGGTGACGAGAAGCGACAGCAACAATATCCTTGTGTTTTGCCTGTCGGTCGATGACGAGCTCGATCTCAAAAAAGCGGCAAAACTTGCGGGTGAGAAAAAGATCGACATGATACCCGTAAAAGAGATATTGAGCCTCACGGGTTACATCAGGGGAGGATGCTCTCCGGTCGGCATGAAAAAGAGGTATAAGACGTTCTTTGACGAGATGATACTGCTCATAGATGACGTGTCGGTGAGCGGAGGTCAGAGAGGCCTTCAGATAAGGATGAAGGCCAAGGATCTGACGGATTATCTCGGTGCGACGGTGGGGGATATAACCCGCTAGGATAAAATAGTCATATTTTTGCTATAATTAAAACGAATGTGATAAACCGATATATTATTGGTGCTATAATCACCTCTTGGAGTTCATAAGAAGGTTGATGTAATGCTCGCAAATTACCATACACATACAATAAGGTGCCATCACGCACAGGGTTCGGAAAGAGAATATATCGAGAAAGCAATATCCGAGGGGTTTAAGATCCTCGGCTTTTCCGATCATGTCCCGCTTCCGTTCAAATCCCCGATCAGGATGGATATGGATGAGATAGAAGATTATGTGGAGACCCTTCTTAAGCTCAAAGAGGAATATAAGGACAGGATCGATATCCTTATCGGCTACGAAGTCGAGTATACGACGGCTTACTTCGAGAAGATGTATAACGAGATAACCCAATATCATCTCGATTACCTGATCCAGGGACAGCACTTCGTTCCGGACGAGATCCACGGATATTACTGCGGCGAGCCGACTTCCGACGAGAGACGCCTCAGAAGATATGTCGATTTTACGATCGAGGGAATGAAGACAGGCATCTTTACTTATCTCGCTCACCCTGATCTCATCAACTTCAAGGGCGATGACGTGACCTATCCTCGTCATATGGAGCGCCTTATAGCGGCTGCCATAGATCTTGATATCCCGCTCGAGGTCAATATGTACGGATTTGACGACAGGAGAAATTATCCTTACGATGTCTTTTTCAAGACCGCATCGAAAATGGGTGCGAAGTTCGTAGTCGGCTGTGATGCTCATAGGCCCGGACTTGTGGTCCAGCCCGAAAACCTCAATGGCTTCAGCGATTTCCTTAAGAACAACGATATAAAGATCACCGATAACGTGATAAGTCTAGCTGCCCCCGTTTAATTACATTATTGTTATTTTATATTTGGCTTTGTAATGAAAAGCTATTAAAAAACCTTCCTCTTTCAAGTAATATTGAATTGGAGGTAGATTATGCCGTTACTGGAAGTCAAAAATGTAAAGAAGATATATTCCACCAGATTCTCGGGCAACAGGGTCACGGCCCTTACTGACGTTAATCTGAGCGTTGACGAAGGCGAGTTCGTGGCCATCATGGGCGAATCGGGCTCGGGCAAGACGACTTTACTTAATATCATAGCCGCAATGGATGACGCGACTTCGGGAGAAGTATTCCTCAACGGGACGAATATTAAAGATATAAAAGAAAACAAGCTTGCCGAATTCAGAAGAAAGAAGTTCGGATTTGTATTCCAGGAATTTAATCTTCTCGATACTTTTTCGATAGGGGATAACATAAGGCTTCCTCTCGTTTTGGATGACCGTAAGGCCGCAGAGATCGATGATAAGGTCATCCCTCTGGCATCAAAGCTCGGGATCAAGGAGATCCTCGACAAATATCCTTATGAGGTTGCAGGCGGACAGAAGCAGCGCGCCGCCCTTTGCAGGGCTGCGGTCATGAATCCGAGCCTTCTTCTGGCGGACGAGCCGACGGGTTCTCTTGATTCAAAATCCACAGGCGAAGTACTTCATCTTTTCGAAGAGATACATGAGGACGGGCAGACCATCCTTATGGTCACGCACTCCGTTAAGGCGGCCAGCCACGCTTCCAGAGTGCTCTTCATCAAGGACGGTGCAGTTTATCATCAGGTCTATAAGGGAGATCTGAGCAACCACGAATTCTATAACAAGATATCTGATTCTTTGCAGGTGTTGCTCGGTGGCAGTCGATGAGAAATATCTATTTCAGGATCGCGTTTAATGCGATATCCAAAAAGAGGATAGTATATATCCCGTATATCTTTTCCACTGCGGTAATGGGTATGGTTTTGTACCTTCTTATATCCCTGTCACGTGATTCGCATACGACCGATCTTATCGGAGGCGAGGTCTTCTCGGTCATTGCCAGGATCGGTGCGATAATCTTTTTCATCCTTTCCACCATATTCAGTATCTACATAAGTTTTTTCATAACCCGCGGAAGGCATAAGGAATATGCGGTCCTCAACGTCCTGGGACTCGAGAAAAAGCATCTTACCAAGATCATCTTTATCGAGAACCTCATCTTGTCCGTCTCGAGCTCCGTCATAGGTATAATAGGCGGGATAGTCTTCTATAAGCTTATCGAACTTGCGGTCATCAAGTTCTTCGGAGGCATCATCAATTACGAGATGTCATTTGAACCGATGGCCGTGGCAATAGTCTTTTTGTCATACCTTCTGGTCTATAGTGCCATATCAGTCATCCAGGTCGCACTCTTATATCTGTCCAGGCCGGTGGAATATATGAAGTCGGCGTCTAAGGGCGAGCGCAAGGGCAAGCTCTATGTTCTCTTCTCCCTTTTGGGTATCCTGATCCTGGCTGTTGCCTATAAGATCGAATATTCCATTCCTCCGGATCTGCGTATCACGAACTTTATCGGAAGGTCGACAAGGCAGTTTATCTTTTCTTCGATACTCATCGTCGTTGCAACTTTCATTCTTTTCGTATTCGGAAGCGTTACGGTCCTGTCTGTCATGAAGAAGAGCAAGAGGCTCTTTTACCGCAAATATAACTTTATAAGTCTTTCGACTCTCGTATTCAGGATGAGAAGGAGCGCGATAGGTCTAGGTACCATCTGTATCCTGTCGACACTTGCGATAGTCCTTGCTTCGGCTCTCATATCCTTTGCCGTATCGGCTGACGATTACTTAAGTTCCATCGCTCCTGAGACATTCATAGCCAGGTTTTCCGGAGTGGAAGGCGGCATGGATCTGGCTTCCATCATCGGAGCGACGGGAGGCAATGCCAAGGTAAAAAGAGTCTATGAATCCTTCCCTTACTTCATGGTATATACCAAGAAAGACACTTCTTATCATGAGGCAAATGAGGCGAGTTTGACCGAAGGCGGTTTCACGGCCGAGTACTTCAGTCTGATCGATGAAGTATCCTATTCTGCTCTCACAGGCGAAGATCCCGATATCTCAGATGACGAGTTTGGCGTTATCATGGGCAAGCCTTTGTCGGAAACATTGATCGATGCTTCGGGCGAGTCTATAAAACTCGTCGTGCTCGAGGACAACGAGAGTGTCAGGTCTGTTTACGGTGAAAATAATATCCTGATCTTCCCGGGAGATTCGCAGGCACTCCTCAAATACTACCTCTCAAACGATATCAGGTTCATAGTAAATATCGAAAAGAGTGATTACGATATAAGACAGACGCCGGAAGAACTGGAAACGGCGAAGAAGAAATTTGAAGATGAATACGATTCCTACAGGACTTATGTCGTAAGTGTCGACGCTTCCTACGCGGAACAGTATCTGGTATATATGAATGTCGATGTTGACGGTGCGAGAATCGAATCTACAACCGAAGATGCCGTCAATTTCATAAGCGCGATAAAGGGTCTGTTCTTCCTTTGTTCCATTATCATGGTCCTTTTTTTCATAATGATGGTCGTTACTCTCTATTACAAAAACCTCTTTGAAGGCATTGAAGACGCCCCGAACTACGAGATCATGCGTAAGCTCGGAATGGACGATAAACTCATTAACAGGACCGTTTATGCCCAGATGATAATATCCCTTGTCCTTCCGATCGCACTTGCTGCAGTCCATGCCATGTTCAGTGAGCGTTATGTCATCGGTATCATCAAGATGTTCGAAGTCCGCGTAACCCACTCGTTTCAGTGGCTCGTCATCCTCTCAACGGTCATAGTTACGATCATTTACCTCATCATAGGTATCATCGCTTCCGGCACCTATATCAAGATAGTCAAGGGAAAAAAGCAGGAAGTGTGATTTGATTTCTTTTCGAAAACTGCCTATTATTGTATATTGTTCATAAGTAAAGTAATCAGGCGGTCTTTCTATGTCATTCGGAAATCAAGCGAAAAAGGAAGGTAAGAACCTCTTAACCAGTATCCTGGCTCTTCTTAAATGGATACTCCTGGCAAGCATTACCGGTATCCTTGTAGGCCTTGTCGGTGTCGTAATGGTAAAGAGCATCGGCTTTGTAACAGGTCTTCGCGAAAAAAATCCGTATCTGATCTTTCTTATGCCGGTGGCAGGCCTTATCATCGTCTTCCTCTATAAGATCACCGGAAGGGAAAAAGACAGCGGCACGAATGCCGTCTTAAGCGCTATCAGGAACCATGATCAGATCCATATCCTGACGGCTCCTCTTATAGTCGTCTCCACGATCCTTACGCATCTCGTCGGAGGCTCTTCCGGCAGGGAAGGAGCAGCCCTTCAGTTCGGCGGCTCGATGGGCGAAGCCGTAGGAAATGTCCTGAAGTTCAACGAGAAGGACCGCACCGTCCTTATCATGTGCGGAATGTCGGCTGCTTTTTCATCCGTATTCGGTGTCCCTCTTACAGCCGTGATATTCCCGATCGAGGTCGCTAATGTCGGCATAATGTATTATTCAGCACTGGTCCCTTGTACGGTATCCGCCCTCGTGGCACACGAGGTGGCTTCATTCTTCGGTATCAAATCAGCTCCCTATATCCTTCCGGAAGTCGGATACAGGAATCTTCGGGGCATTATCGTGACTGTCGTTCTGGCGGTCCTTTGCGCGATCATAAGCATGATCTTCTGCGCTGCTCTTCATTCGGCACAGCACGGCATAGAGAAGATCTTAAGGAACAAGTATATAAGGATCGTAGCGGGAAGTTCTGTTATCATTGGTCTTACGCTCATATTCGGAACCGATTACTGCGGTATCGGAGGAAGCGTTATCGCAAGTGCGGTAGAAAAGGGCGAGACGGTGCCTTATGCCTTCATCCTTAAGATGCTTTTTACCGTACTGACCCTGAGCATCGGATTTAAAGGAGGCGAGATCGTTCCTTCGTTCTTCATAGGCGCGACATTCGGAGCAATGCTCGGTAGCCTTCTGGGCTTTTCACCTGCACTTTGTGCGGCTTTGGGTCTTGTTGCGGTATTCTGCGGAGTAACGAACTGTCCTATCGCATCCCTGATGATCGCGTGTGAGCTCTTTAACTTCAACCACGCATCTTATTTCCTTCTCGTGGTCGCCATAACTTATCTCATATCAGGATATAAGAGTCTTTATAAGACACAGAAGATCGCTTATTCCAAGACGGAACTTACTTATGTCGACAAAGACTCCGAGTGATCAGTGATCCGTCTGCTCTATATGCGTATATCCGAGACTTTCAAGATAATCCACGACCTGCTTTTTCAGCGTCTCGTTCGATCCGTTGACCCATATCGTCTGATCTTTGTTCGGATATGACGGAAGCTGTCCCTGTTTGATAAAAGTATTGATATATACGGTCTTTCCCTTGCCGGCCTCATCAGTCTCTGTAAAGCTGACGGTTATGGTTCCCGCATTTGTCTCGATAACCTCGAAGCTCGGTTCCGTCGCGACGGTAAAACTGCCCAGCATGGATGTTGTCCTGAAAACGACGAAGCCTATTAAACAGACTATAAACAGGATCCCTATGGCGATCCAGATGAACGGATTGAACTTTGCAGGCCTGTTACTCATATGATCATCCCCCTGATCC
This sequence comes from Clostridiales bacterium, assembly GCA_024691135.1. Lineage (GTDB taxonomy): Bacteria > Bacillota > Clostridia > Saccharofermentanales > Saccharofermentanaceae > Saccharofermentans. The sequence goes on along the minus strand of JAILNZ010000080.1, from coordinate 1,085 downwards.
CCTTATAATTTTATATTATAACATTATTTTAATTTTTCCTGTTTCCGCAAAAGAAAGGAACCCCCGATAAATCAGGAGTCCCTTAGGGCAAATTATTATGTGAGGCATTTACATAATCTGATCAGTTGTCGTACGGATTCATCGTAACGATCGTTCCGTCCTCATTATAGGTAAGTTCCCTGAACTTGACGCATCTTTTACTGTTGATGCCGCCGGAGAGGGAGGAGTCGTGATAGAAGAGATACCACTTGCCTTCGATCTCTACGATCGAATGATGTGTTGTCCATCCTATAACAGGCTCCAAGATCTTACCCTGATATGTGAAAGGTCCCATAGGACTGTCACTGGTTGCATAAACGATATAGCAGGTCGTACCCGTGGAATATGAGAGATAATACTTGCCGTTATACTTGTGCATCCAAGGTCCCTCGAAGTATCTTCTCTTCTGATCACATGCCTTGAGCGGTTCGCCGTTCTCGTCAAGGATAACGAGTTGCTTGGCAGGTGATTTGAACTGGAGCATGTCGTCTGTAAGCTCGGCGATGCAAGGACCGAGTGCAGGCTCGTCGCCCTTAGGTCCGTCGGAACCCGGGATCATATCAGGGTCACCCTGTATGAAGGAACCTGTCTGCCACTTCTCGAGCTGGCCGCCCCAAAGACCGCCGAATACGAGATAAGCGCGTCCGTCATCATCTACAAAAGAACAAGGGTCGATGGAGAAAGATCCCTTGATAGGTTCTGCTTCCGGAATAAACTTTCCGCCCGGTGTGTCACATGTGGCAACACCGATCCTGAATATGCCGTCCTTGTCCCTTGCAGGGAAATAGAGGTAATACTTGCCGTTCTTGAAGGCACAGTCAGGTGCCCACATCTGCTTGCTTACCCACGGAACATCTCTCATATTGAGAGCTTCACCACAATCAACACACTCGGAAGTAACTGAATCCATCTCGAGGATGTGATAATCTTCCATTACATACTGGTCGCCGTTATCATTGTCTGATACTTCAACATCGAGATCGTGTGAAGGATAGACATAGATCTTGCCGCATAGATGTTATGCTGATCGCTGAAGATGATGATCA
>JAILNZ010000042.1 GCA_024691135.1 Clostridiales bacterium | reverse complement strand
GAAGACAGATAGTCTTCTGCCTTTTCGGAATAGCACATGGAGATATAATTGATGAAATCCTTTTTCGAGCCCTCCCCTATAGAGATCCTTATAGTGGACTCGAGCTTTTTCACGTCATAGCGAAGCGAGAGCAGAGATAATACGTTACAGATCATCTCGCCGACATTCGGAGCGACTTCAACGGAAGTAGCGAATTTGAGGCCTTTGTCTGGTCTTGTCGTGCAGAATATCCCCGCAATAAGAGCCTGCCTCTCGGACAGACCCTTCGGTATCTGATGCATTATCTCAAGACGGATATCGCGGCTGAAACTGCTGTCCATCAGCCGTTCTCCTTGGCGTAGCGCGGATCCTTGTCAAGGTCCCTGTGATGGACCCTGGTCTTATACCCTTTCCTCGTAAGATATCTGTTAAGACGCTCGGCAATATATACGGATCTGTGCCTTCCGCCCGTGCAGCCGATTCCTATGTGGAGACGCCCTTTTCCTTCACGGATGTAAAGAGGGATCAGATAGTTCATGAGACTGAACTGTTTTCTTATGTATTTTTCCGTCTCCTCGAAGCCCTCGAGATAATCGATGACGCCCTTGTCCTTGCCGCAGAGGGGCTTAAGTTCCTCAACATAATAAGGATTCGGGAGAAATCTGACGTCGATCACGTTATCACAGTCGACGGGAAGTCCGTACTTGAATCCGAAGGATTCGATAAATACGGACATGCCGGTATTCTGGTCATCTTCTATGAGGGAACCGAGTTCCTCCCTGAGAGCCGGAATTGCCATCATGGATGTGTCTATTACGTTGGTCGCGATCCCTCTTATTCCCGCCAGGAGCTTACGTTCCTTGGCGATCGCCTCGGAAAGCGACAGGTCCTTGGCGAGAGGATGCTTCCTTCTCGTCTGGCGGTATCTCGATACGAGCACCTGATCGTTCGCTTCGAGGAATATGATCCTGTACGGGCATCCGATCTCCTTCTCAAGTCTTCTTTTCGCTTCGCCGAAGCCCTTGAGGAGTTCCTTGGACCTGATATCAACAACAAAGGCGAGCTTCTCTATTCCGTAGCCTTCACCACCCTGACCCTTGAAGAAGGTCTTGGCAAGCTCGGGAAGGATCATCGGCGGGAGATTATCTATACAGAAGAACCCCTGGTCCTCGAAGAAATCACAGGCCTGGCTCTTACCTGCTCCCGACATACCCGTTAGAATGATCAGTTCCATATCAGCCCCCCGTTAGAACCCTATGAGCCGCACTTCAGGCTCGAGCCTTACTCCGCAGCGTTCATAGACCTTATCGATAACATAATTAATCAGTCTGTATATATCAGTTGCGCTGGCCTTGCCGCCGACATTGACGATAAAGCCCGCGTGTTTGGCCGATACCTGAGCCCCGCTATGATCGATCGCAAATCCCTTGAGACCCGCTTCCTCGATAAGCGCGCCCGCATAATGGCCTTCCGGTCTCTTGAACGTCGAACCCGCACTCGGAAGCTCCAGAGGCTGCGATGCCATCCTCTTGTTCTTGAGTTCGTTCACGTAGTTCAATATCTCCGAGAGATTGCCCCTCTTAAGAGAGACCGTTATCTTAAGGACAACATACCCGTTCTTCTCGAAAATGCTCGACCTGTATCCGAATTCGCACTCCTCGTTAGTCAGGGTCTTTATGTTGAGCGTCTTCGGGTCGATATATGTGACATCCACGATGATGTCCTTCATCTCGCGGCCGTAAGCTCCGGCATTCATAAATACGGCGCCTCCGATGCTGCCCGGGATACCGCAGCAGAACTCGGCCCCCGCAAAGCTCTCGTTGGCAACGACATTTCCGAATGCCGACAGCAGCGCGCCTGCCCCGGCTTCGACTACCAGATCCTCCTCGTTCTTGGATATGATCTTGATATCCGAGAAACCCTTGCCGATCTTTATGACAAGACCCCTGAAACCGCTGTCCGAGAAAAGGATGTTCGATCCGTTTCCGAGGATCACGGTCTCCGTCTCAAGTCCTCTCGCGGAATAGAGGAGCTGGCGCAGTTCATCTTCGTTGGAAGGCTCTGCAAAGAAGTCAGCATTGCCGCCCGCCTTGAACGTGCAGTATTTCTTCATGCTGACATCTTCTCTTACCAGTCCCTGAAAACCGAGACTGTCGAGCTCATTAGCTATATTCATCAGATATTTCCTCCCGGGAATACGCGCGCCACGAGATCCTGTGCTGCATTGTATCCCATTTTCTTGACACGGTAGTTGATGGCAGCAGCCTCGACGATGATCGCGAGGTTACGTCCCGGACCTACCGGAATAGTGATGGACGGTACCTTGATACCCAGGATATCCGTCGTCTCATCAGTAAGACCCAGTCTGTCATATGTCTTATTCTCGTCCCACAACTCGAGGTTGATTACAAAGTCGATCCCTTCCTGGGGCTTAACGGACGATACACCGTAAAGTTCCTTAACATCGAGGATACCGATGCCTCTGATCTCGATAAGGTGCCGGATGACATCCGGAGCTCTTCCGACCAGCGTCGTATCAGATACTCTCCTGATCTCGACCTGGTCGTCCGCGATGAGCCTGTGACCTCTCTTGACGATCTCGAGAGCCGTCTCGGACTTACCTACGCCGCTCTCTCCTAAGATCAGGATACCTTCACCGTTGACCTCGACCAGAACGCCGTGCATGCTGATCCTCGGCGCGAGTTCAAGGTTGAGATACTTAATGAGCGCGCTGTTGAACTGGCTCGTCGCCTGCTCGGTCCTAAGGATCGGAACGTTCAGTTTTTGAGCAGCCTCTATGACCTCGTCATGTGCTTCATGATTACGAGTAAGGATCAGACAAGGCACATTCTTTTCGAAAAGGGCCTCGATCGCTTTCCTTCTGTTCTCGGAAGTAAGATGCTCCAGATAAGCATGCTCCATATTGCCCACGACCTGGATACGGTCCGGGCCGAAGTGATCATAATATCCCGCGAGCTGAAGTCCCGGTCTCGTCACGTCGGCGACACATATGCGCCTCTGCTCCAGATCGCCCGTGTCATAGACGATCTCAAGATCAAAATACTTAACGACCTCAGACAGAAAAACACTGGAATACGGCATCTTTATATCCTCCCTTTTCTTAAGACTTAACCTCTTAATTCTATCAGACCTGAAAAAGCCCCGCAACGCAACAATTCGCATTACGGGGCATTTGTAATCTTATTGTTATTTGAACTCGATCCTTACTTCGTGTTCCTTTCCGTCTTCGAAAAGACCGATCTTCGTCGAATCCTGAGGGACACCGTCAACCGTTACCGCAACTCCGTTCTTGGTCCTTCTGAATCCTTCGCTCTTCGTTATCCTGATCTTATAGACCGCCTTTCCGTTATTTACCGTAACTTCGAGTTCCCTGTCCTCTTTGCGCAGGAGCGGTTCGCAGATGAAGTTTTCGGAAGTGAACTCGACTCCGAAGCAGGAGAACAGGCAAAGCAGAAGCCATGTGGATGTTCCCGAGAGCGTAGGTCCTATGTTCTCGCCCGTCTGGCAGTTATTGTACTGCGTGCACAGGCGCGGATTGCCCGCCGTAGCAAACGGAGACTTAAGAGTCTTATAAGGAAGGATCCTGTCGATGACCCAGTAAGCCTCATCAAGGAGCCTTTCCGCGAGCTTATCATCCTCCACTTCCTTGGCTGCCTTGAGCATCGCTGCGGCTGCCATCATATTGGCATGCTTGAATACGCCGCCGTTTTCGCGGTCGCCCGGATAATAGAGGGCAACGTCGATCTTAGGCGCGATCTTGCTGTACTCTACCGTAGAGCAGAGCCTGAATCCGTAAGGTGACTTGAGATACTTATCCATCGAATCGAGCATGCTCGAGATCTGATCTTCGGAAGCGCATCCCGAGAGGATCGACCACGAGAAGGAATTGAGGAAGTATGAGCCCGGTGCGTCCTCGACCTGAAGGTTATCGCCCGCAGCACCGAGATACTTAAGTTCAGGCTTGTCCTTCCTGTTGAAGAGGACTCTCGCGAAGAAGTCATTCTTCCATGCATTCTCGTTAAGATCCTTATAAAGTCTTCCGCTCAGTTCCTTAAGTTCGCCGGCATAACTGTCGCCGAAGTGAGTAAAGAACTTCGAAGCGGCATCGACTGCGACCTTGAGGAGGAATCCGTTCATGACAGACTCCGAATACTCGGACTCGAACGGAACTTCACCGTAGGATCTGCCCTTTGCCTTAAGCTGCTCTTTATATGCTTCGATCTTGTCGGATCCGCCGATACAGTCAGGATCGACTCTCAGGCAGTCGTTCCAGTCGGCTCTGTCGATAAGAGGGATGCCGTGCTTTCCGACCGATATCTTGGCGCTGTATGTGATGATCGCCTTGATGGTATCGAGGATCGAACGCTTTTCTCCTTCGGTTCCCGCGACAGGAAGCTCTTCTTCAAGGAAAGCATAATCTCCCGTGAGGCTTACGTATCTGTCGAGAGCCTGAAGAAGCCAGAGCGCATCATCGGACCACCAGCCGGGTTCCTTGCCGGTCCAGTAGAAGTTGTGATTAGCAAAGCCGTCTTTGTGGACATTTCCCGCCCACTCGCGGAGGAGCTTTCTGACGAATTCCTGCTGACCCATGCTCTGGAAATAGTACATGGATGCGAAGATATCCTGTATCTCACGGAATCCTATCTCACGGTATCCCTTCTGCGTCCAGTCGAGTGACCTCGATACGAAAGTCTGGTAGAAGACCTGGAACGGAAGGTTGTTGTTGACATATGCCTCGAAGTCCCTGTCCTCGTGGCTGATCTTCATATAGCCCGCATAGTCTTTTGTAAACTTAATGAGCTTATCGAGAACTTCAGGGAGAGATTTCTCATCGCTGAAGCGGCTTATGAGAGCTCCTATCTCTTCCTTGACAGTAACGTCGTCCTTGAAGTCCGGATTGAGCTTATCAGAAGAAAGGCATGTGAAGTTGTCGGCTCTTACGGTCGAACCTGCCTTTACCTTGAAGGAAGCGCCGAGAGCAAAGAAGCCCGGTCCTTTCCTTGAAGGCCTGCATGAAAGATGCGATATGAATTCAGGCTCTTCGAGGGAGCCGTTACCTACGAGCTCACTATACTTTGCACAGTATTCCGAAGGAAGCTTTACCTTTCCGTCTTCATGAATGAGGAGCGTCGAGAACCTGATATTGCCCTTTGTCCACTTCGGATTAGGGTTGAAACTTATTGCCGCAATGTCTTCATTCTCGTCAAAGAAGACTTCCGACTCCGCAACTACCGTCGAGAAGATAACGTCCTCACGAAGTGCATGTACCTCGCTCGTTCCGAACATGCCCGTGTAGACGATCCTGAGGTCACGGTCCTTACCGCCGTCATTTGCGATCTCGATCATCTGGGCTTCGGCCGCGAGAGGAAGCTTATCTTCCTGCGGAAGGATGAATATCGTACGCTTGATCTTAAGACCGCAGGAAAGGACATAGGATATCTCCGTCCTGTTCTGCGAATGAACTGTCTTAACGCTTAAGAGGTTATCCGCCTTGGCTCTTCCGGAATAGAATATCTCCTTGCCGTCTTCCGTCAGATAGAACTGGCGGTTTGCCGGAAATCCGTTCTCCTCAGGCAGGTAGTCCCAGCGTGTCGCGAGGACCTGCGTATCGGCATGGGCTCTGAAGCAGCCGCCTCCGAGACGGTCGATCGCGCTCTTCGGAGTGCTCTGCAAAGGACGGTCAAACCCGATCCTGTTTCCGATCAGGAGATTTGTATAATAGTGCGGTCCCGGAGCAGGCGTCGAAGGATCGGCGATGAGCTCGCCGTTCTCGTTTAAGATGCCTCCCCAGTATTCCGAATCCTCGATCTTTTTTCTGATCTTCCCGGATATATCTTCGGGAAGGTCGATCTTGCCGTCCTCGGTATATGCCAGTATATCATTGTCATATGTTATAAGAAGGCTCCTGCCGTTTTCGAAAAGAGTCTTGAAAAACTCATAAAGCCCTTCGTCTTCCAGGAGCGTTGATGTGAACGGCGAGTCGAATCTGAGGCCTGATACACCCAGCACCGAAGCCGTTTTTCCGAACGAAACATACTGCGCGCTGATGCCGCCCTTGATGTCTGCAAATGAAAACTTTTCCCTAATTAGATCGGCAGCGGGCCTGACCTGCTGTCTTGCCTTTTCTCCTCTGATCTGCATACAAGATACCTCCGAATAACCCATAAAAAACAACCTAAAGCGAAACGTTTTTCGCATACTTCAATTATATAAAGCCGAAGGTTTGGTTGCAACAGGAAAATGCCTGTTATCTCAATATCTTTGCGATCTGCTCGGCGGCAGTTCCGCTATATGTGGTCGTATTGACCCACCATTCCCTTGAGGTCTTCTCATATCCCATATATATCAGAACGGTTTCTGCGGACACATCCGGTGAAGAGACCTCCACGGTGACATAGAAATCCGACGACGTACTTGATTCGTAGATGCCTGTCACTCTTAAGTAAGCATTGCTCATGTCAGGCAGTCTGTCATAGTCCTCTTCGACATATGAATACTTGGCAGCTTCGTCAAAATCCTCTTCCATAAGACAGTCCAAGTAATCTTCAACAACTGCCTCCGCCTCATCTTTGGCAGATTTTATGGTCTCTCTTCTGTAATCTTCGATGCATCCCGTCAGAAGAAAAGATATGATAAGTACCGGTATCAGGAGATATAACTTATTTCGCATTCTTCTTCTCCCCCGTCAGAAACATATTGATGACCGAAGTTCCCGGCAGATTAGCCAGGAATAAGCAGAATACTGCTGCATTCGACAGATTTGATATCGACTGAAAATCCCCCTCGAGAACGCACGAGAAGAAAAGCATGGACACGAAGATGCCTCCGCAGGATATAAAGAAAGCAATAAGCGACAGAAGTATCTTCTCCTTCTTTATCACTATTATCGAAAACAGTATATAGCAGCCGAACAGGAGTGCCGATCCTATTCCCATGACGGGAATGATAACGATATCGGCATAATAGTCAAAAGCAACCCCGTATAAGCTTCCCAGGATCCCTAAGCCCCCGAGGACTTCAAAGAGTATGGTGATGACCTTGACGGAACTTTTTTTCTTCCTGAAAAGCACCATGAAATATGCTACCAACGAGACAGCAATGATGATCAAGTATAATACCGTCAGAAAGTTGTTGAAAAGAACCTTGGGTCTTAGCAAGGCTCTAAAGCTGAAATATCTGACAAAGTGGAACACCAGCATCAGGAACAGATTGCATAAGATCCCGAGGCAGGCAAATATCCTGCTCCACACCCTGGGCGCAACGGATCTGTCCTTCTCCCTGACAGCCGGCGTGAATGAAGCGAGCCTTGCTTCCTCTTCGGGTGTCGGGACGTAAAATCTCGGATCCTGTCCGCAGTAGATACAGAATTTAGACGGCTCGATCTGTTTGCCGCATTTGGCACAATACATATAACTGACTCCTTAAAACCCCGTTAAAAGATAGAACATGAGCAGAAGATAGACGGTAACGCAGAGCGTGACCGTAACGGCGGCGCTCACTATCGCTGTGATAAGATATGTTTTTCCTGCTCTTTTCTTTCCGTCGATAAAGTTCATTATCGCCAGAGCAACGCCCGCAACGGGAACAAATATCGCCAGGGCGATAAATCCGCCCCTGGCAGGTTCATTCGGATCCTTCGAAGAAACCCCTGCGGAAGATGCTGCCGCGGGATTCGGTCTCCCCGTCGGAACTCCGCAGAAATTACACACGATGCTCATCTCATCGATCTCTTTGCCGCAATGATTACAATACATATTACTTCTCCAATCCCGTCACCCGGAATATCACTGATTCTTCTTAGGTACAAAGTTCGGCGGTGTGAACAGAGTCTTGATCTTGCCGATCTCGGAACCCTTAAGATAGTAACACTCGCCCGGAAGAAGAGGCTTAGGATACAGACGTCTGGTGGATGCGGAGACGATCGTCATCTTGATATCATCCAGGTTATCGAACATGAGCATATTGAGGTTATCCTTCATGCCTCTTAAGATCTCATTTCCGCCGAATCCGATATTCTCGTTAGGAACGGAATCGAAGATAATACAGACACCGCACTTCTTGTACTTGGACTGGATATTCTTAAAGGTATTCATGCTGTCCATGTTGTTCGTTATCATATCAAAGATATCAGGATTGCTGACAAGAAGTACCTGGATAGGTTCATTACCGTTAACATCATATTCGCCGAGTCTCATACGCTCATAACGATCCGACAGTACTCCTTCTATCGTCTTAAGTGTCTCGTGTACGGCCTCAGGATCGAGCGAATAGGACTTGATCCTCTCGTTATCCTTATATGAGATCATATCCTTCTTGAAGCTGTCGATCACATAGATATCGACCTTATAATCAGGACTCTTCTCGAGAAGCGAGCACAGGATGGATCTCAGCACGCTCGTCTTACCTGTAGACAGGTTACCTGAGATGGCAAATACTCCGATCGTCTTAAGATCGATGACAAACGGCATGACATCCGCGAAGTCCAATCCGACATTGACGAGAGACGACATACTGTAGTCGCTCCTGTTGAAGTCGGGGATCATATCCCTCAGGTAGACATTAGGCATCTGAACAAGTCTCGGAACATTAGACGTACCGAACTTGGCATTACATTCATCGATGAACTTATGGATGGATTCCGCTCTGTCGATCTCTCGCTCACCCTCGAACGCCAGGTATGTCTGACACTCAAATATGGTCTTGTCGATCCTTATGAGCGCACGTCCCGGATTACCTCTCGGTCTCATCTTTGTCGAACCGAAGAGGAATGCATATTCAGATTCTTCATTACATGTAAGGGATATCCTCGTAGGGAAGTTCGACAGATACTTAAAACCGAATCCGGTCGTTACGGCATTGGTCGCGATGACGCAGATACCGAGAGCAGCTCCGTCACGTACGATATTGATGAACGGGTCATCTGTCGTTGCATAAAGTTCCTTAAGTACGCTCAGGTTATCGACGATTATAACGATCTGACGAAGATCCCTGTATCCTCCGTCAAGGTAAGCAGCGAACGAGCTGACACCCTTTGCGGAGAGTTTTTCCTTTCTCTCGTCTATCTCGGCATAGATTACCCTAAGGAAGCTCTTCATCTTATCGTCTTCGTTTGCCAGGATGACGGTACTTACGTGACTTAACTTATCGAACTGCTTAAGTACTCCAGATGCAAAATCCAGGATATAGAACTGAAGTTCGTCAGGGGAATAATTATATGCAGCGTATGAGATTATGCTCTGGATCATATTGGTCTTGCCGGTCTGTGCCGAGCCCAATATCCATATATTGCCGGTAGCGAGCTGTACCGAATAACTTCCCTGATACTGGTGATCCGGATCATCATAGATACCGATCGGTATCTCCATCGATTCGTCACTTATCTTATCACGGTTGATAAGTATCGACTCTTCGAGAGGAGGAAGACATATAGGAGGAAGCTTCGGAAGATCTATGGAAGTACAGTATTCGCCTATCGCATCAACGATGCTCTCGAGCTGTGTCTGTACATCCTTTCCGCTCTTCGGCTTTTTCTGTTCATATAGCAGGCTGTGCTTTCCGCTCAGATTGAGCGCAAATACCTTGAACGGCTTTACGTCATCCACGGAGACCACGGAAGGGGCACCGCTGTATGCCGACTGGAACAGCTCGAATATCTCGTTGTTACCTACCTGGAAGTAAGCACGGCCGGGCTCTCTGATCTCGGCAGCAAGAGGTGACTTAAGTACTTCGTTACTGTCTTCCTTGTTCTGTACCTTCAAGCAGAGCTTGAACTTCGAGTTACTCCAGATCTGGTCGTCAACGACACCGCTCGGCTTCTGAGTAGCAAGGATAAGGTGTACGCCCAGGCTTCGGCCGATACGCGCGGCACTTATGAGCTCTTTCATGAACTCAGGCTGATCGGCTTTGAGTTCGGCAAACTCGTCGACGATAACGATCAGGTGAGGAAGAGGTATCTCTACTTCATGATTCTTGAACTTCTTGATATATGCATCGATATGGTTTACTTCCGCTTCAGCGAACAGTCTCTGTCTCTTCTTGAGCTCTGCCTTGATCGACAACAGCGATCTCGTTATCTCACGGTCGTCGATATTCGTGATCGCACCGATGAGGTGAGGCAATGTAGAGAACTGGTTCGCCATACCGCCGCCTTTGAAGTCGATGATAACAAAGCTGACTTCATAAGGATTGAACTTAAGTGCCATCGACAGGATATAGCTCTGTAAGATCTCACTTTTACCGGAACCTGTCGTACCTGCGACAAGACCGTGAGGACCGTGATATTTCTCATGGATATCAAGCGCCACTTCGGCATTCTTGGCATCGACGCCCAGAGGAGCCGCCATCGACTTGACTACGTTCGATTCGTTCCAATTCGACTCGATAGGGATCTTCTTGGGATTATTGATCTTAAGGAGTTCAAACAGGGAGATATTCTTGGTCAGCGTATTATCAAGGCTGATCTCTTCGGCATAGACAGGAGCCAGCTTCATGACGACCTTCTCGGCATCCATGGCGCTTATCGTATCATATACGAACTCGTGTCTCTTGCTGGAGTCACCGCTCTCGATAAGTTCGCCGCGGTTCTCGCCGTCAGCGAGCTTGATGATGTTTTCGCAGCCTGTCGGGAGCATCTCCTGAAGATCCTCGAAAAATACGAATGTGGCACCGAGTGAATTAGCTCTCTCTATGTAGTTTGATAACGGATGTTTTCGAAGACCTATACTGCCAAAAACAATGATGACGATCTTAGGAAATGTGACTTCCTCGGACTCACGGAAAGACAGGACCTTATAGAGATAATCGAAGATCAGTGTCTTACTCTCGTTATCACTTACGATGTTACGTGCTTTGATGTCCTCGTTATCGAGATGAGGGAGAAATCTCACCCATCTGAAGTCATTCTTCAGTTCTTCAGGGAACATAAAGTACAGCTTTGTATTGCTGTAATGCTGACGGACAACAAGGTCGATGACCATGTTGCGCAGGAATGTCAGACGGATGTCCGCTTTTCCGACTACACCAAGGGCATTGATCTTGTTCAGGCTGGTAACGATCGGAGCCTTGGAGATATATTTGAACTCTTCGGATAACTGCTCAGGGAGCAATGCCAGATCGTCCTTGGTATCCAGCGTCTCGCGGGGCTTGTAGTCGATCTTGGCCTTTGCTTCGGCAAGACCTGTACCGAGCCTTACGTCAAGGAAATCCTCGTCTTCGATATCGCGGTTGAACAGGTCAGCCGAGAAGTCTTCGACCATCTTAACTTCCTGGTCGAGAGAATAGTACATATTCCCGAGCGCTTCCAGTTCTTCCTCGCGCTTTTTGGCGATCTCGATCCTCTTGTTCTTGATATATTCGGTATATTTTTCTTCACGCTCGACAACAGATCTCTTGTATTGCTTCTTTTCGCTGACAAATGTGATGACCGATGTGAGAATACCCATACCGACCATGGCGGCACCGAGGATGATCATCGCTTTTCCTCCGCTGTAGAGCGCCGCTCTCATGAACATCGTAACAGCCATGGTTCCGACTGTAGGAAGGAGCGTCAAAAGGATATTTCTCTTCGGTTCTTCTCTAGGAGAATCAGGATCGAGTATCTCGATCGGATCAGTCGACAGGATCGTCTTGACTCTGGTATTCCTGTTGAACTTCGGATACTCGAGAGTACTCTTCTGCTCAAGTATCTTCTCGGGCTTCAGGTTATTGATGATGATCGAATTTGCATCCGACAGATCCGTGTAAAGATGTCCTTCACGGAAATAGAAGGCATACTCGAGGATGAATATAAAGTCATGTTCGTGAAGTTCCTTTTGCTTGTTGACGAGCCTTCCGTTAACGAACACACCGTACTTTGTGTTATTGTCCTTGATGATATATCTGCCGTTCTCATGGATGATCTCAATATAGTCGGCTCCAAGGAGTTCGTCCTTCAGGAATATCTCGAACCTGCTGTCACGTCCGATAAAGATATGTTCCGAATCCTGAAGATTGATCGAATAATCATATTTCTTGTCGGAGAAGACAAAGTTCAGGATGAAGGACATATTGAATAGGAGCCTTCCGCCTGCTTCCGACTTGAAGAGCAGTTCGTCACCGTGATTCAGCTGCTTCGAGATCATCTTGGTAACGCCGCTATAGAGGAAGTAAACTTCGCCTTCGCAGTTTACCTGCCACTCTTCGCCGTCATATTCCAGAACAACTCTGAAATCCTCGGGTGCCCTTACGGGAAGATCGTTATCTTCGCTCGTACCGATCGTGTATCTTTTTACGGAAGGTTCAAGTATGACTTCCTTATAATATTTGCCTGAAGAGATGACTACCTTGTAATTATCCATTGTAATCACCTCTTACGAAATTAATGACCGTACCATTCCTTACGCCGAACTTGTCCAGCGTCTCCGTTCCGCTCAGAAAAGCAAGCGGCTTATCCGCCTTGAGAAAATAGTTATATCTGTCATTCTCGTTCACACCTAGCTTAAGTCCCCTGTTAAGCGCTACAAACAGATCCTGCGCCGTAATATCCAGCGGAACTTCAATATCGATCTCAAAACCGGAAGTGTGATTAACGAACTTGACTACTGCTTTTTCATCCATAATCGCCTCATTAGATATATCTTATGCCTAAACGTTCAACATCAGGTACTAAACCCAATTCCTCAATACTCTTGCCGGCAAAATCCGGATCA
>JAILNZ010000037.1 GCA_024691135.1 Clostridiales bacterium | reverse complement strand
GTATCTTTATGTCCTTTTGTCCTGCAAGTCTTTTAAAACTCACTTTGCTCCCTCGTAATACTTCTTTACCTTCTCGAAAACATTCTCCGGCGTATCACATCCGTCGATCACCCTGATCCTCGGATACCTGGAAGCGGCTTCAAGATAGCCTTTTCTGACATCTTCCTGGAAGGACGCTCCCAGAGCCTCCATCCTGTCATCCGCTTCACCCCTTATGCCGCGTCTGTCGAGCGCTACTTTTACCGGGATGTCTATAAAGAACGTGATATCGGGTTCAAGTCCGCCCGTTGCCAGATAATTGAGCGTGGAAGCCGTATCAGTACCGAGCTTTCTCGCAAAGCCCTGATATGCATATGTCGAATCAAAGAACCTGTCACAGAGGACCGTCGTCCCTCTTTCCAGGGCGGGTCTTATCACTTCCTCCGTGATCTGGGCTCTTGCAGCCTCGAACAAAAAGAGCTCCGTAAGAGGCTTCATGCTGTCGTTCTTCTTATTAAGGAGAAGTTCTCTTATCTTTTCCCCGATAACGGTCCCGCCTGGTTCCCTTACGACGATAAAGTCCTCTCCATTTGAGGCGAGATAATCCTTGAGCATCTCGAACTGAGTGCTCTTGCCGCATCCGTCTATTCCTTCAAAGGTGATAAAGAGTCCCCTGTCCAAAGTCCTGCTCCTTTAATCGAGCCTGACATTGCGGATATCCGCGATCTCGAGCCAGATCTCTTTCTCGATCCTCTCGATATCCTTATGGATATCGTCTACGGTCTCTTCGGCCTTAGCCTGAGGCTTGACCTGATCCTTGTACTGCTTCTTATAGCCCTCACCGTTATTCTGGTAGTTCTTCTTCCTGTCGTTTCCGTTATAGTTCCGGTTGTTCTTTCTGTTCTGGCCCTGCTGGTCACGGTCCCTCGGTCCCTGATTCATCTGCTGGCTGCCCGAAGATCCCTGATTACCACCGTTATTGTTATGGCGGTTTCTGTTATTCCTTCTTCTGTTATAGTTATTTCTGCCGCCCTTCTGGTAGTTGTTATTGGATGCCTGATTATTAGTATTTTCAGCCATTTTTCCCTCCTGGAACAAACTTTGTCAATAAAGATTATATATTTTATAATTCAAAAGGTAAACTTGCGAAGTTTCCTGACGCTCTTATCGGAAGGTATCTCGCAGTCGATATCCGTCAGTTCCGACAGCGGGACAAGGACGAATGCCCTCTCGAACATCCTCTCATGAGGAACCATGAGCCTTTTTGTATTTATCTTCCTGTCACCGTATAAGAGTATGTCGAGATCTATGGTCCTCGGGCCGTTCTTTATGGTCCTTACCCTCAGGAGTTCCTTTTCGATCGCCTGCGACAGATCGAGAAGTTCCAGGGGCTTAAGATCGGTATCAAATCCTATGCAGATATTATAGAAATCATCCTGATCGTCATATCCGACAGGCTCTGTCTCGTAAAGAGAAGAAGATTTGATATTTCTTATCCTTCCGGAATCTCTAAGGAGCCTTACCGCGGTCTTCAGGTTCTCTTCCCTGTCCCCCATGTTGCTTCCGAGAGACATATAACATCTTACGTCAGCTGTGGCTTTCTCTTTCAATCCTGACCTCCATCGAAGCGAACGTTCCCGCGATCGGAGCTTCCGGCTTAGATACGGTTATGACCGTCTTTTTGATCCTCTGATCGAATGCCAGGATCTTCTCCGCGATAAGCTGTGCGAGCCTTTCTATAAGGTCGCAGTCACAGTCTTCCACGGTATCCCTGATGATATCGAAGATGACGGAATAATCGACCGTATCGTCGAGCTTATCCGTGTAGCATGCGTCGATCGAGGGATCAAAGAACATCTCGCATGTTACGACAAACGGCTGTCCGTTTATCTTCTCCGAATCGAGACAACCGACGTGTCCCTTGAACTTCATGTCTCTCATTATGATGCTGTCCATACAGATCAGTACTCTCCTTTCATTACCGCCTCAAAAGTCTTAAGTGCATCCGCTGTTTCCTTTACGTCATGAACCCGTATGACCTTTACGCCCTTTACGGCACCCGCCAAAGCGAGTCCCACTGATCCTTCAACCCTCTCCTTGGGCTTCGTGTCACCGCCCAGGAGATGATCAACGATCCTCTTTCTCGATACTCCGAGAAGTATGTTCGAAAACTTCTCGAGGTCTTTCATGAGTTCTACATCTTCTGTTCTCGTCGTTCCGAATCCGACACCCGGATCCAGGAGTATCTGTTCGTCCTTAACACCTGCTTTTCTCGCTATCTCAAGAGATCTTTCATAGCATCTGTCGCGTAGGTCTATTATGTTTTCGTGTTCTATGCCGCAGGCGTTGGACATAAGGACGCAGCCTGCACCGAACTCGTTTACGACATCCGCGATCTTCGGTTCTTTTCGAAAACCCCGGACATCATTTACTATGTCTGCTCCCGCTTCCAGAGCTGCCCTTGCAGTAGCCTCCCTGTAAGTATCGACGGAGATCGGGATATCCGATTCGGATCTTATCGCCCGGATAACGGGAACAACCCTTCTTATCTCTTCCTCTTCGCTTACGGGGTCAGATCCGGGTCTTGTCGATTCGCCTCCGATATCAAGAATGGATGCACCATTCTCTATCATCATCCTCGCTCTTTCAAGGGCGCCTTCGACCGTATTATAATCGCCGCCGTCCGAAAAAGAATCCGGAGTGATATTCAGTATCCCCATTATCTTCATGGGACCACATAGATCGATATATCGGTCCCTTATCTTCCACTTATCCATTTAGCCTCCTATACGCTGTCTGTTGATAAGTGCAAGCGCTTCGTTCCTTGTCCTTGCATCCGTACGGCAGCCGCCTCTCATAGCTGAAGTTACGGTCTTAGATCCCGGCTTTCTTATGCCTCTCATCGTCATGCACAGATGCTCTGCTTCGATCACGACGCATACGGAAGCCGCATCGACTGCCTTGATGATCTGATCGGCGATCTCGGATGTGAGCCTCTCCTGAAGCTGGGGCTTTCTGGAGAGCGTATCGACTATCCTTGCGACCTTGGATAATCCCAGGATCTTGCCGTCTCTCGGGATATAGACCACATGAGCCTTTCCGTGGAACGGCAGAAGGTGATGCTCGCACATGGAATAGAACGGGATATCTCCAATGAGGATCATCTCGTCATTGCCTTCCTCGGTAAATGTCTTTATATCCTTTTGGATATCCCTGTGAAGTCCCGAGAATACTTCCGCATACATTCTGGCAACACGTACCGGCGTATCGCGGAGCCCCTCTCTGTCAGGGTCCTCTCCGATAGCTTCGAGTATCTGCCTTACGGCATTCTCGAGCTTTGGAAGATCCATATTTTTAAGGCTTTCTTCAGGGATCCTCGGATCCGATTCATAATCGTACATTTTAAGTTCCTTCTTTACGTTATTGATTTTGCTTCTGCCTTCTGTATTCCATAGGCGTCATACCGGTCTGCTTACGGAAAGCGACATTAAATCTCTGGGGGCTGGAAAAGCCCGTCTGCGAAGCGATTCCCGAGATCTTGATCTCGTTGTTCTCGAGAAGTTCACATGCTCTTTCTATCCTCTTTTTCATGAGATAGGACATAGGGCTTATGAGGAGCTCGTCCCTGAATGCTCTCGTGAAATATCCCTGGCTTAAGAAAACATAGGACGCGGCATCCGCGACCGATATGCCCCGATCGAAGTTCATGTCGATATAATCCTTCGCGATAAGGACAAGTTCTCTGGCCTTGCCGTTCTTTACCCTTAAGCTCTCCTCCCATTCACTCTTCATGGCTCTTGCGAGAGTTACCATGAGCTCAACTGTCATGATCTGCATCATGAGTTCCTTATTGAGGAGCGTGTTCTTGCTCTCTTCGACGATCCTCTCGACTATCGCAGTGATATTCTTCTTGAATGCGCCCGAGATGATTATGTATTTACTCCTCAAAGGATCAACGTCGCCGTCGTTCGACGCAAAGTCAAGGAAGCTCTCGAGCGGGGTCTGTGCCATGATATACGGAACAGCAACCGAAGGACCGCTGTGGGGCTTGTTACCCGTATCGGCCTTGGGCTGTGTCATCTGATTTACGGCTTTTCCGGCCACCTCAACATCTCTCGAGAAACCGAAGTACAAAACGAACATATCCGCCTGTCCCGAGAGGACCTTTACGGCATGTTCGGTATTCGGACGGATTATGAGTATCGATCCTTTTTCGAGAGTGAAAGTATGCTTCCCGTCGATCGTGAACTCGCACCTTCCGCTTCGAAGGCAAAGGAGCTCATGTGAACTGTGCCTGCTCGAAGTCGTTACCGGCGTCGTCTTCTCGAGAGTATGCTCGATACCTTCGAAGATGACCGGCAGCGCACCCGATGCTGATACGATAGAGTTCTCTATTGCAGGTAATAATTCGTCAAACATCTGTGCCTCCTTAGATAAAGATTATGTTGTCGATATAGATCTCGCCGTTACGTGATGTATCTTCTATGTAGATCTTGAGATCGTTTAAGATGATATTGCCCTCGCCTTCGTAGTCCAGGATCAAAGTCTGCCAGGTAAGCTGCTGCCTGATATCGGCCGTACCCTTAAAGCCGTCTATACGGAGCTTCTTCTTGGTCTGCTCCGGGTTAAATACGTCGATCGATATCCTCCTTCTTCTCGGAAGCTCGAGAGGACCCATGATCGATGCATATGAGAGCACCGGCTCAAATCCGTAAAGGCTGTTCTCGGTCTCGTATCTGATATGAAGAGAGCTGCTTCCTTCCGTCTTATTCATCGTATCGGTATCGATCGCACCGTTACCCTTGAACGTCCTGAATACCTTGAGCCTCTCGAATTCGTCATCGCGCGTCTTCTTGCCGACAAAGGTCAGCTTGTCGCACGAAGCGAAGAACAGGTCAGGCGAATAGAACGCAGGATCCCTGTCGAACCTGAAAGGCAGTACCGGAAGATCCATGAGATTCTTGAAAGTCGCATCATGCGGGAACGGAGTAAAGCCGTAAGTTACGCTTGTGGGTTCTCTTATGTCGTCGCGCCATACCATGACCCTGACGCCGTGAAGGATCTTTGCCTTGGCAGGATAGAACACCCTGTCTTCTCCGCATACCGAAAAGCCTCTTAAGATCGACTCGTTTTCCGTGAGCCTTAAGCCGTCCGCCAGATTATCGAAGCTTAAGATGAGCTTATTGCCCGCTCTCTCGGCACCGATACATTCAGGACAAGACTTCGGCATCTTTTGGGTAAAGTGGTTTCCGAGCGCTACGACCGACAGTCTCTTACCGAGGATGAAGCTCTTCGTCTTATCCGGGAGCAGGAGATCATGACAGCTCACGATACCCGTCGGCATTGTAAGTCTTCTTAAGAAAGCGCTCAGGTTCTCGTTGAACTCGAGGACCGCATAAGGCTCATCGATATCGACCGCATCCGGATGCATCGCAACAACAAAGAACGAAGGCATCAGATCGTCTTCTATTACTTCCTTCGGCTCGAAAACGCTGACCAGCGTCTCGAGAAGACCCATAAGGAGCAGGTCATATCTCATGAGCTTGCTCTCCTCGTTATTCGGCGAGAAGCACATTCCCCTTATCGTCATCTTCGACAGAGGCGCGAGCTTGGCATTATACATAGTCGAGAGCCTGAACTTAGGCTTGATGTAGCGAGGCTTGTCGCTCTTCGGTCTGTTTATCTTCTCCTGGTCGAAAAGGTTGAAGTCCAGTGACATGGCGGCACTCGCCGACAAAGGCTCAGAAGTTTTCGAGCCGGAAGATCTTGCGCTGCTTGAATTAGGGAAATCAAGATCGCTTCCGTCAGCAACCTCGTCCTTCAGACCCTGGAGCCTCTCATTTTTCTCAAGGTCAAAGTCCATGACTTCCTTATTCTCTTCTATCTCGTTCGTGAGCCTTGCGATCTGGGATCTCTCCTTATCCTCGTCAAGGAGCGCGTCATAAGTCTTCTTATCGATCAGAAGTCCCTGTGATTCCACAAGATCGTGAAGTGCGACTTCGTTCTCGAACGCTTCCTTACATATCCATGACAGGATCGTCGAATCTTCATACGAGAGGTCAACGACTCCCACCGGATAGTGTATCTGTTCCGCGAGTTCATATGCAAATGCGAAAGCACTCGATGACACGAGCGACAGTTCCTTAGTGTCAGTGACCTTGATCCAGCTCACGCCCTTATAGTAAGACTGCGGATCATAAGGGATCTCCTTAAGTTCTTCGTTAAGACCGTTCCTCTGTGGAGTCAGGAACCTCAAAAGGCTCATTACGTTCCTCTTCATCGGGGTAGCGGGCGCATTGGCCTTGCTGATCGGAACAGACAAAAGCTCGGAACCCAAAAATACCCACACGTCGCCGCATCTGATATCCTTGATCGTCACGCTCTCCGAAAAACACGAGAAGATGAATGTATATGTATCCGTGGAAGCCTTGTAAGGAGGGACTCTGAACTCAAACCTTCCCTTGCCGGAAGTCGTCGTCTCCAGGCTTAAGATAACGCCGTACTCTGTATCGAGCTTTGATACCCGCCTTCCGTCTGTCGGGTCCTTCACGATCTCAAGGGTGATCGTGGCGCTCGGAGCTGCGTATCCGTTGATGACCAGCTCGACACCCTGCTGAAAAACACTCTTCTCGGTAAGCCAGCTCGGCAAGACGATAGGGTTTATATCCATTTTGATCTGTCCTCTTTGTGTACTTTTTGTCCATTTTCCTAATTAATTATTATACATAATATGCTCAAAAAATTCATCTGATGGCCGAAAAGTGTTCAAAATAACAAAAAAATGACATTTATTTGTATAAAACAATAAATTTTGATTGGAATTATGGTCAAAATATGTTATATTTTCAAAAAATATGTGAAAATTGGTTATCTATGGTTGAAGTAAACAGGAGGCTTCATATGATATCAGAACCATACGTATACACACCAAGCAGAAGGATAGAAGGAGTTCCGTACGAGAACGTGAGACAGGATAAGCACAACGACTATTTCTGTTTTCTTTCAGATTTTGATCTGACTGACCGTTATCACAGACCGGTCATCGAAGCCCATTATCAGGCTTATCTCGAGCTGATCTATGTCGTATCGGGCGAACTTAAATCGATCATAAACGACGAGACTATCTACGGTGTATCGGGAGACCTCATCGTAATAGCTCCGGGCGAAGTCCATTCCTTCGAGAGAAAGCGCGGCTGCAAATACGTATGTATCCAGGTCGACCTCCCGTTCATCTTCAGCGGTATCCTGTCCCCTGTCGAATTCAAATATCTTCTCCCGTTCAACGATAAGGATCTGTCGCTTACCCATATCTTCAAGGCAAGCGAGATCGACATGACCGATATCCCTAAGCATATCAAGACCATCTATCACGAGAATCAGAGTAACGACCGCCTCTCGAGGCTCTCCATCAGGACCTGCCTGTCTGCGGTTTGCCTTTATATCCTCAAGAGATGGGAATCCATGAATAACGGCGAAGCAGATCCCAAGAACACGAAGCTCATCAAGCTCGCACCTGTCCTTGAAGTCATCAACCGCGAATATAACAGGAACATAAGAGCCGGCGAGATGGCATCCATCGTCCATATGAGCACGAGCTATTTCTCACGTTACTTCGCAGCAGGCGTAGGCATGGGATTTACGGAATATCTGAACTTCGTAAGAATACACGAAGCAGAGAGACTTCTCGTATCAACGGAAGCTCCGATAGCAGAGATCGCTTTCAGCGTGGGATTTTCAAATACGAGCTACTTCATCACGCAGTTCAAGAGACAGTTCCAGACTTCACCTAAGAAGTACAGACAGCGCTACTCGAACTCAAAGAAGTGATCACTTCGCGATTATAACGTTAACTCCGTGCTTGTGGAATTCCTCCACGTCCTCGGGCCTTATCTTGGAATCGGTGATAAGGTAATCTATCCTCTCGATCGGAATAAATGCGGATGCCGAATCGGCACCTATCTTTGTCGAGTCTACAAGTGCGACTATATGCTTACATCTCTCGGCACACATCCTCTTCAGCTCGAGCTCGAAAAAGTTGTTGCCGGACAGACCTACGTCTGCGGAACAGCCGTTTCCCGATACAAAATAATAATCACCGCTCAAACGGTTTACCATCTCACGGCTGACCACGCCCTCGATCGCGCCCGAGTGCGGTCTTAACATTCCTCCGATGAGGATTATGGACTTGAAGTTATTGTGATGCTGAATTTCCATGGCTGTATGGATGCCGTTCGTAACTACAGTAACGTCATCAGTGAACTTCAGATAAGGGATCATATGAAAAGTCGTCGAGCTGGCATCCATGAAGATCGTATCGCCTGAACCTACAAGTTCTGCAGCCGCTTTACCGATAGCAGTCTTCTCGTCGACATGGGTAATGGAACGGACCATATAGTTCTCGGAGAACTGCTCGTGCTTTTCCTTCGGAAGCTTGACACCGCCGTGATAACGAACAATAGCACCCTCTCTGGCCAGATCCCTGAGATCCGTCCTTATGGTCGCACCTGTAACACCGAGTCTGTCAGACAGCTCGGTCGTCTTGATCGTTCCCACTTCTGCGAGAAGATCCAGTATCTGTTTTCTTCGTTCCAAATTGATCATGGAGAAATAATAACTTGCCGCTTTCACTTTGTCAATCAAATCTTTTCATTTGTTTTCACTTGATTACAGGCAGTTTTCACAAAAAGATATGGACAAAAATAAAGGGCTGTACGTTCTGCAGGATCTTACTGCATCACGAGACAACCCTTATGTATGGCTGCCGAACTAGGATTCGAACCCAGACAGACGGTGCCAGAAACCGGAGTGCTACCCTTACACAATTCGGCAATGTTGACTTGATCAACGGCACTTAGTATAGCAAAGAGAATAAGTAAAATCAATAGTGAGATAAAATAATCCGGCTTATCGATTTATCGCGGGTGAAGGTTCGATAAGTTTGAGTTCCACGAGTCTTTTGTAGACCTTCTCGAAGTCCTCCATCATCGGGATCTTCATCTTGGGATTACGCAGAGCATAGGCCGGGTGATATGTGACCATTATCTCGTAGCCGTTCTTTACGGTAAATACGCCTCTGACATCTCCCATAAGCGGTTTCTCATTGAAGAAGCCCTCATAGGCAGTCGATCCGCAAAGAAGGATGATCTTGGGATCCACGAGCCTGAACTGCTCCGCCAGATGCTTCTTGCAGGCCTTGATCTCGTTAGGGAGAGGTCTTCTGTTCTGAGGCGGACGGCACTTGCAGATATTACAGATATGATAATCCTCGTCTCTTATCCCGAATGATTTAATGAGATGCTGAAGAAGTTTACCGGAGCGTCCCACAAAAGGCTTGCCTTCCAGATCCTCACTCTCGCCCGGAGCTTCGCCAATGATCATTAGAGGCGCTTTCCTTCCGCCCCTGTAGATAACTACGTTATTCCTGCCGTTACAAAGATCACAGTCTTTGCAGCTCCTGCAGCTGTTTTCGAATTCTTCCCATCTTCTGTCAAGATCATCCATGATATAAGGTCACCTTTACGAGTTTTTATATAGTTTATCATATGCTACAATCACATACATGAGGATCGACAGGATGTTGGCAAATTCAGGATACGGCACAAGGAGCGAGGTCAGGAAGATGATCTCGCGGGGACTTTTCTGCGTCAACGGAACAGTGGTAAAAGATCCTTCATTTGCCGTAAATGAGAATGATATCGTAACAGCCGGAGACAAGGAGATCTCTTCAAAGACAAATCTCTACTACAAACTCGATAAGCCCGACTGTTACCTGACTGCGATGGAGGATAAGCGCCTCCCTGCTATAGCCGATCTGATCCCTTCAAATATAAGGACTAAGAAGATAAGTCCCGTCGGAAGGCTCGATTACCATACGACCGGACTTCTGATCCTCACTAATGACGGGGAACTGTCGCACAGGCTCACGAGCCCCAGATATGAAGTCCCGAAGACGTATCTAATAGGATATAGCGGCGACGCGCTCGGGCAGGAGCATGTACGGATGTTTTCGGAAGGTATCGTACTTGAAGATACAGACGGGAAGATCTCCCTTAAGCCTGCCTCTTTAAGGCTCATCGATGATAGTACATGTGAACTTACGATCACCGAAGGCAAGACTCACCAGGTCAGGAGGATGCTCGCAAAGTTCGGCAGATCCGTCATTACGTTAAGAAGGATCAGGATCGGAAATATAACGGTCGACGGATTAAGAGAGGGCGTTCCCGAAGAGATGACGGACGAGGAGATAACAGAGCTTAAGAAAGCTCTCGGAATATCGACGTGAGGATCTCCTCTGCCTTATCGCGTTCGGCTGCTTTCTTGCCGAAGCTGTATACGAGAGAAGGCTCGGATTCCGGCCAGAGATTCTCGTAACCCATGTCTTCGATGAACTTTTTATCCTTTACCATGAGGCCTACCATGATGACTTCCTTGGAAACTTCGTCAAGCTCGGAATAATCGACGGACATTCCCATCTTTTCCTGATACTTGAGAGACTGTTCCTCGTATTCATATTCGCTGGAATAGACAGGGATGATCTTGGAATAAGCATCATCTGATATCTGACCTTTGAGGGAATTATAATATGACGTCATGTCGGCGGCGTAGCCCGAGAACCAGTAGATCGTGGCCTCATCCATTACCATGAGATCGGGATTGGCGATGAAGAAAGCGCTGACCGATGCTTCGACATAAGAGTCGTTCTTCTCGCCCTGTTCGTTCGGGACTGCGAGGTCGACGAAGTTCGTGGTGGGATTATTGACGCCGTTGTCTTTAAGGATCTTTTCCGTTACCGAAAAATCGCATGTCATATGACCTACCGACAGGAACGTCAGATCCGCCTTGGGCTTAAAGACCGTGGTCTTAAGGACATATGCACCGAAAATGACAGCTACGATGATGATGACATAGATATACCATGTGTAGAAGAAAAAATTCTTCCACTCTTTTTTTGTCTTGCCGAGATACTTGGGAGAAGCTTCACGCTCCGCCTCTGCCTTGAGCCTCGCTTCTTCCTTGCCCGTCGCGACATCATAAGCATAGGACAGTTCGTCTATCCTCTTTTGACGTTCTTCTTCATCACTTATACCTCTGGCGCGTTTGGAAAGCTGCCAGAACTTGTCATCGATCACTTTGATGTCGCTTCCCTCTTCTACGCCTAAGATCTTACAGGCTTCTTCACGGGAAAGTGTCGTTCTTGTTTCTTTATTATCGCTCAAGGAAGGATACCGTCCTTTTTCAGGATAAAAAAATGATATCATCTGGAATACTAAAATACAAATAAAGAAGTCCCGGATCCTTGTCCGGAACTTCTTTGGGGGCCACAACTTACTTCTATGAATCTATCCTGTTGTTGTGTTCTTGTTCTTTTACAATAATAGTTTATAATCAAAACAAGTGT
>JAILNZ010000036.1 GCA_024691135.1 Clostridiales bacterium | reverse complement strand
GAGCTCGGGTGGGAGGAAGAGTTTGTGATGTTATAGTTTACCTGACCATTCAAGATCAGGAAGTTTTCATTGCAACAAAGATAGAGATCATTACCGTTCAGATCGATCGTTATGGTCATGGGGTCCGAGATGTAATAACCCGTATAACAGGTATAATCTTCATCCAGTTTATAATACACACTTGTTCCGGGATAATCTGCAGGCTTATAATCCGCATCCGGAAGATGATCCATGTCCCCGCAGAAATAATCATAGATATCGCCTTCCAGGCTGAGCCACCTGATATCGCCGTCATCATACCAGTTCCACAGATCACCTGACTCGGGATTGAAGTAATCCCTTTCGTGTGTCCAGTGGACTCCGTCAGCGGAGACTTTTCCTGATGGCGCAGCAAAAGGAACCACACCGGCGAACAGGACTATCGTCAGCAAAACGGACAGACCTTTTAATAGTTTAGTATTCATTTTTTTCGCCCTTTCTTACCCGAATATACAGAAATGTATAGTAATTCAACGGTATTCTAGCACGGTTTTTGCAAGAGATTGTTTCAGGAATATTAAGGGAATTTAAAGTTAAGCGCACATTTTTGTTGCGCGAAAAAAACAGCGGACTGATCAGATCCGAACAGGCCGCTGTCATTTGGTTACTTAAATCATCGTTTGGGATCAGAACTGTCTTACGAGTTCATTAATCTCATCTTCCGTAAGGAGCGTGATCCTGGTGTCGACCACGCGGTAGACGCTGTCGCACATGGAAAGGACCGTCGGACGGTGCGTCGTGATGATGAATGTCTTGTCGGGAGATCTCTTGAGGATATTCTTAAGGACTTCGCGCTCGGTCTGTACATCCAACGCGGAAGTTGCTTCGTCCATCAGGATCACAGGGGCATCACGAAGGAGAGCGCGGGCGATCGCGATACGCTGCGCCTGGCCTTCCGAGAGACCTTTGCCCTTCTCCTTTACCTCGCTTTTGATACCGTCCGGGAGCTTTTGGACAAAGTCCCAGGCGCAGGCCATCTTGAGAGCATTCGTTATCTCTTCTTCGGTCGCGTCTTCTTTTGCAAGTCTCATATTATATTCGATCGTTCCCGACATCAGGGAATTGCCCTGCGGAACGTAGGATATGTTTACTCTGCTCGTGGAATCGATATGTTTTCGGGCACCTGAAGGGAAGACATATTCCATGCTGCCCGACGAAGGCTCGACCATGCCGAGAAGGAGCCTTATGACCGTCGTCTTGCCCTCGCCAGAGGGACCGACTAGCGCCGTGATCTTTCCGGGGAGCGCGGTCATGGATGAACCCGTGATGACAGGAGTGTCAGGGGTGTAGCTGAAGTCGATGTCCCTGATCTCGATCGTGACGCTGCTTTCGTCAAAGCGCTCGGCCTTGGTGTTTTCGCCCGGAAGACCGATAAGCTCCCTGACCCTGTGCGCCGCGACGGAACCTGTGACGAATTGAGGGACCATGTCGGTCACGTTCTTGAACGCTCCCGAGAGGTTGATCCTCTGCTGGAGGAACAGTATCATCGTGCCGTAGGTGATGGAGCCCGTCCAGAGGAGGAAGAGGCAGTAGGCATAAGCGCCGAACTGGACCACGAGGGACGTCAGCGCCATGAAGATATTACTTTTTATTACAAATGCATTCTTGACGAGACTTATGTGCCTGTACTCCTCCTGAAGTCCGTTATGTCCCGTGTTGAACCTGTCACTTACGCCGAAGCTCTTGATCGTATCGATGCCGTAGAGCGACTCCGACTCATATGAATAGAGCGCGCTCGTGGTCTTCATCACGCTGTCCTGGTACTCGCGCTGCTTCTTGATGAGATACTTTCCGACGAGAAGGAGGACCGGCGCCGACGAGAGCGCAATGAGGCTCATGACGGGACTATAGTGGAAGATGACGATGAACGTCGCAATGAAACTATACAGGGATATTATGAGAGTCGGGATCCAGTTGGTCGCGTTTCCGGCCACATTCCCGATATCTGTATGAAACCTGTTGAGGATATCGCCGCTCGGATATTCGTTCAGCGACTGCCACTTGGCCTTCATGACCTTGTCATAGGTATCAGCTCTTACGACATTTGTCATATCGACCTCGAGCTTTAGCGTGACGCGGCTCATGAGATTATGTATGAGTATCGATGCGAGTGCGCCGCCTACGGTTATCAGTGCGGCAAGCCACAGCTTGTCGGTCTTGCGCCCGATTATTACGTCTATCAGGAATTTGCTGGCGATGGATGAGACAAGTCCCAGGGAACTGCTGATAAGTCCGAGGACCGTATAGAGAACGATCCTTCCCTTGAACCTGGAAGAATACGTGAAGATCCACTTCCAGTCGTCGAACATCTCCCTGAAAGTTCCGTCCTTGCGCTTCTTCTTTACGATCTCCAGACTCTCTATCTTCATCTGCCTCTCCGTCAAATCAACATATGTTGATTATATCCTATTTCTTCTTATGGGTGCACTTAATTATTTACCGGCACTTCTGTGCCGCGGTCTTTGGGATCTGAACATAAAGGGAGCTGCCCGGTGTCTGAAGAGGTCTTTTATTTCAGACTACCGGGACAGCCCCCGTAAGGTATTTGATTTAATGCCGTTTAATACTTGATCGGCGTTTCTCCGAATGAAGTACTGATATCAGGAACAGTTTCACCGAAATTACTGATAACAACGGGATCATCCATCTCGAGCACAACGATCTCGGGTGCCATGTATTCTTTTAACTCGTCCATAAAATAAACCCCTTTCTGTTAATCAGACATAACGTAATTCCTGTATCTTACGCAATAGTTGAAATATTGATAAAGATACCACAGAAGATTATCGAGCTTGGTGTCTTCTCCCATATCATTATTGAAGTGCTTGTACAGATATGTGCAGGCGCTGTATCTGAATGAGAATTCCTCGACAAATACTCCGTCTTCGTAATAACCCACGCTCAGGGTGTGCGTCTCGTCAAACTCAAAGACATTGACCCGCTGCTTTATGTTGAAATATCCTTTATCAACATTATAAGAGATATCAACTGTCTCATCGTCGATCTGAACGACGATCTGTGTCATATCAGTGACAGAGGCACCCGGCAGGAAGTAGTAGTTGATATAAGGTGCTTCGCTGAGGATAAAGCTTGCTCCGTAGAATCTGGCAAGGTCTGATGATTTGACATCTTCTGCAAATTCGTAATCCTGAAATTCTTCCGCCGACATATAATCCAGATCATACTGGGCATACTCGGTGTAATTCAGATCATTTGTATTGACCTTGAAATATTCCTGAGCGGCCGTACCGTAATTGATGATACGTTCTGCCAGAGCGATGGTATTTGATCCGTAGTTATAGTTTGTGGTAACGGCTTCAAGATAGGAGATAACATCGAAGCTTCCTTCAAGTATCTTCGTATCACCGTTATAGATCTCATAGCTTACAGGTTCTGTCAAGAATGCCGGATCGCTCTCGACAGTAAAGTAGACAAGATCAGGGTATCTCGGATCCGTCTTTGCTTTACATCCGGTGATCTTAACACTCGTATTATTGCTCGCGAAATTCTTCGTGGTGTAATCCATGCTCAGATCATTTATATTGTAATCTCCGCTGATGCAAACATAGACCCTGGTTGCGATCCTGCCCTCGTCGAGAGCTGCCATGAGACCCTTGACCGAAGTCTCGCGGTCCGTGATGACAAAAGCTCCCGATATGTCGCGGACGATCATCAGGTTGGGATCATCAAGTGTGATACCGCTCACATCCTTGAGCTCAGGGCGGTACATGTTGCCCGTAACGGGATAGATTATCGTCTTCGGCGGGTAATCCGGATTATAGGATATTCCTATATATGTTTCCTCAGAGCAGTAGGCATATTCGAACTTGATGGCATTGACGTAGCTCGACTCCTCATTACATCTGGAACAGTCGAGATAGACGTTGTTTTCTTCGCCATACTTTCCGTAGTTTCCCAATATCTCATTGTACGGATCAGTAATGGATATCGCGGGATAGAAGTCCTGTCCGTCTGATATCCTGTTGACATATATGGCTCCGCCAAGTGACATCTTGCTCATATTATCCCACATATATACGCCCTGCAGGGTAATATGTGCGTTGTCGAGTATGGCAGCGACTCCTCCCTTTTCCTCTGCGTAATTATCCTCAAATTCGCTTTCG
>JAILNZ010000029.1 GCA_024691135.1 Clostridiales bacterium | reverse complement strand
TTTCTGGCATAGTCTGAATACTTTGCCACCAGTTCATCAGCATATATCCTGTACGTCATTGGGTGATCAGTCTTGAACTTAAAGGTGGTCGGCTTCCCGCTATCAAGTATCCATACATAGGAATACATATTCACGCTTATGTAATCATCCGTGTCAGGACCATCCGCCCGGACTTTACCTGAATTGATGACAGGAATCAATGTCATACACATCAATACGGTAAGGATCGATGCTATCATTCCCGTAATCCTTTTTCGCGAAAACAAACTCATAATTTCCATCTCCCTTCTTTTGGTTACATCTCATTTCCTGATGATCCCGTTAAGCTCACATCAGGTCTCAGTAAATTGAATACATAGTTTGATAATATCAGAATCAGACAATATTTTTACAGCCATTTTGCAAAAAAAAGCTGTCCCATTCTGCAGCTTATACAACTGCATCCTGAGACAGCCCGAAATATCTTGCTTCAGTATGTTATCTTCTGCTCTCGAGTTCGCCGTAGAGGTCGTCAAGAGTGATGCCCATGTCGGCCATAAGAACGAGCATATGGTACTGCATGTCAGCTAGTTCAGCGATGACTTCCTTCTTATCTCTCTTTGCGGCAGCGATCGCTGTCTCGACGGCTTCCTCGCCGACCTTCTTTGCGATCTTCTCTGTACCCTTCTCCATAAGGTAGTTGGTGTAGGAACCCTCTACCGGGTTAGCCTTACGATCCATGATCACTCTGTAAAGTTCCTGCATAATATCCATGTATGTGTCCTCCTATAATATTAGATCTCGGATAATGTCCTGTAAAAGCAGCTCCTGTTTCCGGTGTGGCAGGCAGCACCCTCCTGATCGACCGAATAAAGGAGCGTGTCCATATCGCAGTCGATCCTGGACTCGATCACTTTCTGTATGTGTCCGGATGTCTCACCCTTCTTCCAGAGTTCGTTCCTCGACCTCGAGTAATAGTGCATATAGCCTGTCTTACAGGTGAGTTCGAAGGCTTCGAAGTCCATATATGCCATCATGAGGACTTCTCCCGTGAGATAATCCTTGACGATCGCCGGAACAAGTCCGTCACCGTTCTTCTTAAAACGCTGCCAGAGACTTAATTCTCTCGTAAGTCTTCTTACGGGGATCCCTTCCCCGGCAAGATACTCTTTAAGATCACCTATGGCGATCTCGCCGAAGTGGAAAAGACTTGCGGCAAGTACCGCATCCGCCTTACCTTCGATAATGCCGTCTTTGAAATCCTTCATCGATCCCGCGCCGCCTGAAGCGATGACAGGTACGCTCACGTTCTCTGCGATAAGGGAAGTTATCCCGTTATCGTAGCCGGACTTCGTGCCGTCCTTATCCATGCTCGTAAGAAGGATCTCGCCTGCTCCTAGCCTGACGACTTCCTTTGCCCACCAAAGGGCATCTATGCCGGTCGGTTTTGTTCCTGCGGCAATAACTACTTCACAGCCTGACGGGAACAGATCTTCCTGTCCTTCTCTTCTTTTTACGTCGATAGCAACGACTACGCACTGAGAGCCGAACTTCTCAGCCGCTTCCCTGACGAGATCGGGATTCTTAACCGCCGCTGAGTTAAGCGAGATCTTGTCTGCACCTGCGTTAAGGATATCCCTTATGTTCTCTATCGTCCTTATGCCGCCTCCGACAGTAAACGGGATGAATACTTCGTTGGCTACGCGGTTGACCATGTCGATTATCGTGTCTCTGGCTTCCAGTGTGGCGGAAATGTCCAGGAAGACCAGCTCGTCTGCACCCGACAGGTTATATTGCTTCGCGCACTCGACAGGATCACCCGCATCCCTCAGGGATACGAAGTTGACACCTTTAACGACACGGCCGTCTTTTATATCGAGACAAGGTATTATACGTTTAGCATACATTTTCTGAGGTCAACCTTCCCTTCATAGATGGCTTTGCCGATGATGACTCCGGCACAGCCGCTTTCCCTGATATGTAATACGTCTTCATCGGAACCTATTCCGCCTGAAGCTATGACATCAAGACCTGTCTTGTCAACGAGTTCCTTTGTGCTGTCGAATGCGGGACCTGTGAGCATCCCGTCTCTGGAGATATCTGTAAAGATTATCGTCTTGGCACCGATCTCCTTCATCTGGAACGCGAAGTCAACGGCCTTTACACCGCCGCCTTTTGTCCAGCCGTCAACGGCGACTTCACCGTCATGGGCATCGATACCGATCGCAATGTGATCTGAATACGATCTTAATGCTTCCTCGGTGAACTTGCGGTCCTTTATCGCAGATGTACCGATGACACAACGTGTCACGCCGTAGTCTTCGATCCATCTCTTAAGCGTATCCATATTTCTGATACCGCCTCCGGTCTCCACCTTGAGGCCTGTCTCGGAAGCGATCTCCCTTATGATCTTGTAATTAGTCGGGATACCTGATCTGGCCGCGTCGAGGTCAACGATATGGATCCATGTGGATCCTGTCTCTACGAAGTCCATGGCCTGTCCCATGGGATCGTCACGGTAAACCGTTACGTCGTCATATTTCCCCTGCCTTAAGCGGACGCACTTGCCGCCCAGAAGATCGATTGCGGGTAAGATGATCATTTATCCTACTCTCCTTACGAATTTTCTTAATATATTGAGGCCTGCCTCACCGCTCTTTTCGGGGTGGAACTGGCATGCGAATATGTTGTCCTTTTCGATGGCGCAGCAATACTTTATGCCGTAGGTGGTGTAAGCTGCGATGTCGTTAACGTCTGCGGGATCACAGTAATAGGAATGCACGAAGTAAACGTAGTCGCCTTCGGAGAGGATGCTGCCCGTAACGTCCTGAAGATCGTTCCAGCCGATCTGGGGGATCTTAAGTCCGATCGATGAAGGAAATAGTCTGACCGTTCCCCTGATGAGGCCTAATCCCTTGACATTGCCGCCGTCACCGAAGCTCTCCTCGGATTCGTCAAGGAGCATCTGCATGCCGAGGCAGATCCCGAGAAACGGAGTACCTCTGGATGTGACTTCTTTAACGACTTCGTCCATTCCCGCCTTCTTAAGTGCTTCCATGGCATAGCCGATGGCACCGACTCCCGGGAGAACGACACCGTCCGCATTAAGGACAGTTTCCCTGTCGGATGTGATGACGGACTTCGCGCCTATATGATCGAATGCCTTCTTGACCGAAGCTAAGTTTCCTGCACCGTAATCGATGATCGCGATCATTTCTTACTCGAGTTCCTTTCCTGTGAGCTTAGAGTAGCACTCGCGGTACTTCTCGGCTGTCTTGGCGATTACTTCGTCAGGAAGCTTCGGAGCAGGATATGTCTTATCCCAGTCGAGTGTCTCGAGCCATTCTCTCAGATACTGCTTGTCAAAGCTCTTCTGTGCTCTGCCGGGCTCATAATCTGCCAGATCCCAGAAACGGGATGAGTCAGGTGTGAACATCTCGTCCGCTACTACGAGCTTGCCGTCGATCTTACCAAACTCGAACTTCGTGTCTGCAAGGATGAGGCCCTTTGTGAGAGCATATCCGGAAACGGATGTGTAGAGCTTGAGAGCTGCTTCCTTGAGTGCTGTCGCATCTTCCTCGCCGAGGAGGTCGATGAGCTGCTCGAAAGTGATATTGATGTCGTGCCCCTCGTCAGCCTTGGTGGAAGGTGTGAACAAAGGCTCAGGGAGCTTGTCGCCCTGAACGAGTCCTTCAGGCATCTTCATTCCGCCGACTGTGCCGGACTTCTTGTATTCCTTAAGTGCGGATCCCTCGAGGTAGCCTCTTACGATGCACTCGCAAGGGAGCATCTTGACCTTCTTTACGAGCATCGAGCGGCCCTTGAGTTCCTCTTCGTACTTGTCGAGACCCATCGGATATTCCTTGGGATCAGTTGTTATAACATGGTTAGGGATGATATCCTTCGTAAAATCAAACCAGAAAGCCGAGATAGAAGATAATACCTTGCCTTTGTCAGGGATCAGTTCGTCAAAGACGACGTCAAAAGCGGAGATCCTGTCTGTTACGACCATAAGAAGTGAATCACCGAGATCATAGACGTTCCTGACCTTTCCCTTGATAAATACCGGCAGATCGATAAAATCCGTATCCTTGATAAGCATATTCATACCCTCCGAAAAATGTTTATTGAAAACTGAACTTTGATTATACATCTAAGCGCAGTTTTTTTCGATAAGAAAAAAGTTTATCCCATGACCTGGCCGCAGACGATGAACTTGCGCGTCCTTGAGTAAGGACTTACGAAGTAGTTCCAGTTGCCGTCCTTGGTGTTGCCGACCTCGACCACGTAGGTCTCGCCGTCGATATAGACCTCGCACCAGAAATGCTGGGATCCCGGGGCGCTCCTGCCTCTCGAACCCTGGATCAGGCAGGCGTCATAGCCGAGCCAGCACAGGAGTTCCACCATCGCGCCGTTATACTGGGCGCACTGGCCTTTGCGGTTCACCAGGGCGGACACGGCAAAAGTCGACATCGAACCCGAGTAGTCATACTCCATGTTGTGATGGATCCAGTAAAGTGCAAATGCCGCTTTCTCGCCCGGAGTCCATGACGGATCGAAGTAAGTGTCCGCGAAGTTCTTTATCGCCTGAAGGTCGGCCTCGGGGATCGTGCGCTCCTCCCAGACCCTGTCGCTTCCCTGGACATTACAGAACTTATATGTCGTCTTGGGCTCGAGCTTGACCTTGTTGAGCATGTCGATGCCGTCGGTCAGGTAGTAATCCTTGAACCTGTAGTATGCCTCGTCGACGGCTATGATCGGGATCCTCACGGAGTCACCCGGAGTTATGCCGTTCTGCTCACAGAGTCCTTCGAATTCAGGAGAATCGGAAAAACCGTTGAACAGTACCGCGACCGGATTCTGCGAATCCGCGATCGAAGACAGCCAGAAAGTCTCGCCGGCCGTATCGGGAAGCCTTCCCAGGAACACGTCATAGAATCTCATTACAAGCTTCACGTCATCGATCTGAGATGCCTCTATCAGGAACTCGGGACTCGTGAAAAATCCGTAAGCTGCCTGCTTGCCGGTGATATTTCCCGAACTTAGGTTATCCGCCCAGTACTTAAGACCATCCTCGTCCGCTTCTCTTCCGAGACAGCCGAGGTAGAGCCTCTCGACAAATCCCTCGATGCCGGTCTTCACAACGCTTGAAGACGATACCTTGCCTCCCGGGATGATGCCGTATCTGCTGCAGATCTCCTGCCACTCGGGCGAACTTGCAAAGGAGAGAAGGACGTCATCCTTGCTCAAGAGACCCTCTTCAAGGTCATAGTACCAGTATTCGAATCCGGTCTGATCAGGCTCCCTGTCGAAAAAGACCTTATAGAGGACCTTGAGATATTCTTCGTTATTCAGGTTCTTATCGGTGAACTCGGGACATTCAGTGATCCTCTTGAAGACCTCAAGTCCCGTACTCTGCTGTCCTTCAAGCTGGGCACACCAGAAAAGGAGCCCGTCTTCATCGTAATCCCTCTCGAGTGCGCAGGTATAAATCCTCGCGACAAAACCTCTGGCACCTTCTTCGTCTGAAGCGTCACCGTCTGTCTCGTCTATCCTGAACATGAAAGGCATCGGCTCATCCTTGATGCCGGCAAGGACCGGAAAAGGATAAGCCAGAGATACTATTAACACGGAAGACAGAGCTCCCGACAAAAATCTTTTCAGCATTGATAGATCACCTCGCACCCATGTATTTTACAATATCAAGGATGTGGCTTTCAGTGAAAATAGAGTAAATTCAAGTAATGTTTACAAAACGCCCTTCGTGGAAGGCACCTCGCCTTCAAGATCCGGATCGATGCTGACCGCCTGGCGGAGCGCTCTTCCGAATGCCTTGAACAGGGCTTCCATCTTGTGGTGATCGTTCACGCCGTAAGGGCAGTCGAGGTGGAGCGTGATGCCCGCGTTATTTGCAACGGCCCTGAAGAATTCCTCAGCCATCTGGGTATCCATCGAACCGCACATTCCGTAAGCAAAGTCGCATCTGTAGACCGGGAATCCCCTTCCGGAGATGTCGATGGAACACTGCGCAAGAGCTTCGTCCATCGGTATGGAGGCAAAACCGTATCTCGTTATGCCTTTCTTGTCACCCAGAGCATTTTTTACCGCCTCGCCCAGAGCGATGCCCACATCCTCGATGGAGTGGTGAGCGTCAACTTCGATGTCGCCCTTGCATCTGACCTTGAGGTCAAATCTGCCGTGTCTTGCAAACCCGTTCAGCATGTGATCGAAAAATCCGATGCCCGTGTCGATATCAGCAACACCCTTGCCGTCGAGATCGATCTCGAGCGAGATATCCGTCTCTTTGGTTACTCTTCCGACGCCTGCTACTCTGTTCATGCTCTTTCCTCCTTGATGGCACTTATGAGGCCTTTCATCTCCTCGTCTGTTCCTATGGTGATCCTCAAGTAATCTCCGATCACCGGCTTATCGAAAAATCTTACAAGTATTCCTCTTTCCTTGAGTTTAGCATAAAGATCGCCTGCCCTGATCCACTCCGGCTTCGCGAAAACGAAGTTTGCCGACGAATCACAGACTTTAAATCCCAGTCCCTCGAGCTCTTTTACAGCCCACTCCCTGGTATTTATTATCTTCATCCTGCATTCCTGATAGTAATCATCGTCATCGATGGCAGCCGCCGCCAGCTTCTGCGCGATCCTGTCAACGGGATAAGAGTTGAATGAATCCCTTACTCTCATCATGCCGTCGATAAGTTCCTTACTTCCGACCGCGTAGCCGACGCGGATCCCGGCAAGGCCGTAAGCTTTGGACAGGGTCTTCACGACGATGAGATTCGGGTACTTATTTACGAGCGTGACCGCCGTCTCATACTCATTTTTGAAAGCCGCATAAGCTTCGTCGATCAAAACGACGCTGTCGGGATTTCCCTTAACGATCTTCTCGATATCCGTAAGGCTCAAAGCGATACTCGTCGGCGCATTCGGATTGGCGATGGCGATACCGCAGTTGTCCTTTCCGATATAGTCTTCAGGGTCGATCGTGAAATCATCTTTTAGCGGGATCTTCTCCGTCTCCACATCATAGAGCTGCGAATACACGGGATAGAAACTGTACGAGATCGAAGGCACCAGGACCTTCTTATCGGTATTCCCCTTCTCCTCGAAAAAGGTCTGCCAGCATATCGCGAGCACCTCGTCGGATCCGTTGCCCACGAATACGTTCTCAGGGCGGATACCGTACTCACCGAACTTTCTCGCGACGCTCTCCCTTACGATCTGCGAATCCGTATTCGGATATAACCGCAGTTCCGCGATATCCAGATCATCCAGGATCTTCCTGCACGTCGGTGACGGCGGATAAGGGTTCTCGTTCGTATTGAGCTTTATGACCTTAACGCCGTCCTTCGGCTGCTCGCCTGCCACGTAAGGCAGGAGCTCATTTGTCTTCCTGTTCCAAAACTTACTCATCTTTATTCCTCAAATCTTACTCTTACTGCGGAAGCGTGACACTCGAGCCCCTCGCTGTCCGCAAATCTCGCTACGTCCTTGTAGCATTCCCTTAAGGATTCCTCATTATAGTTAAGTACGCTCATCTTCTTATAGAAGTCGCCCGTATTAAGCGGCGAGAAGAATCTTGCCGTGCCGCTCGTCGGAAGCGTGTGGTTAGGTCCCGCAAAGTAGTCGCCCAAAGGCTCCGGCGTGTAGTTTCCGAGGAACACCGCACCTGCATTATCGATCCTGTCGACCACTTTTTCCGCATCCCTGACGCAGAGCTCCAGGTGTTCGGGAGCAAGCTCCTCGCTGAAGGCAATGGCAGTATCAAGGCTGTCGCAGCTTATGATCGCACAGTACGTGGCAAGTGACTTTTCGAGTATGTCCTTACGAAGGCTCTTCTCGGATCTTCTGTCAACGGCTTCGTAGACCTTGTCAGCCAGTTCCTTGGAAGTTGTAAGGACGATCGCGGAAGCGATCTTGTCGTGTTCCGCCTGCGAGAGCATATCCGCAGCCACGAACTCCGGAACCGCCGTCTCGTCTGCGATTATGAGGATCTCGGAAGGTCCCGCGAACATGTCGATATCGACCTGACCGAATACGAGCCTTTTTGCCGTATTGACGTAGATGTTGCCCGGGCCGCATATCTTATCGACTCTCGGGATGGTCTCCGTTCCGTAAGCCATTGCGGCGATCGCCTGGGCACCGCCTACCTTGTAGATCTCGTCGGCACCTGCGATGGTCGCTGCCGCCAATATCACAGGGGCGATCGTTCCGTCTTTTCGGGGAGGTGTACA
>JAILNZ010000177.1 GCA_024691135.1 Clostridiales bacterium | reverse complement strand
CTAAAGCTTTAGCAAAGCCTCCCCTTCGGCCTCTTGGGTACTTCTCCGTGCCGAAACAGCTTCGTATTCTTCGCTGTCGAGAGTTTATTATAACACATTTTCGAAAAGAAAAAAGATGTTTTTACAAGCGGCAGATAAAAGCCGTTATGAGCGCGTATTTTTCTGTTCTTATGCTATAATTGGCATGGATTTTTCGAGAAAGAGGCGAGCGGATGAGAACTGTAATAAACAGCATCAAGAACAATGCCATCTTATATATATCCGGGCTGCTGGCGGTCATATCCTGCTTTTTTGTGGTGCCTGACTCAGGATACGTAAGCTACATCAATTTCAAGGTGCTGGCGATACTGTTCTGTCTGATGCTCATCGTCGCCGCTCTGGTCAGGATCGGAACCTTTGATGTCCTTACGGGCATGCTCCTTAAGAGGATCAGTTCCCACAGGGGCATCTCGCTTCTTCTGACGATGCTGTCTTTTTTCCTGGCGATGTTTCTCACAAATGACGTAACGCTGGTCACTCTCGTGCCTTTTGCCATCATGGTGCTTACGCCGTTCGGGCGGAAGAAGGAAATGATGTATACGCTGATCATCATGACGGTCGCAGCCAATCTCGGAAGCATGCTGACCCCGATCGGAAATCCGCAGAATCTCTATCTTTACGAGAGATATCAGATCCCTCTTCCGGATTTTATAATGCTGATGCTCCCTTATTCCGCGCTGTCTCTTGTCATCGTGACGGTTCTGGTCTTCCTCCTCATCAGAGACGGATCAGGATCCTCGAAGCCTTCGGATCAGGAGCTTTCCGTCATTCCGAAGTTCAGATGCATAGTCTATGCCGCGCTTTTTATCCTGAATGTCCTTACGGTTGCGGGATATGTTCATTTCCTTATCTCCCTTGGGGTTACGGCAGTCCTTATCCTGATCCTGGACATCAGGTCATTTCTGAAGGTCGATTATAAGCTCCTTCTGACGTTCGTTTTCTTCTTCATCCTCATCGGAAATATCGGAAGGATCGACGCGATAACAGGCGCCCTGGCGGGACTTGTGACAAAGTATCCGGTACCTGCTTCCGTCCTGTCTTCGCAGATAATAAGCAACGTTCCGGCCGCAATGCTCCTTTCTGCCTTCACCGAAAACGGCAAAGCCTTGGTTATCGGAACTAATCTCGGGGGACTCGGAACGATCATCGCGAGCATGGCGAGCCTCATCACATACAGATTCCATTCTGCTATCCCCAAAGAACATAAAAGCGGCAGTTTCCTGCTCGCTTTTACGGTGATTAACATTGTTACACTTGCCCTTCTGTTCGGGCTTTTCATGATCATGGGGCGCTCTTGAGATATCTTCTCTTACAGTATCAGATCCATCGGCTTATACCTCGATCTTGAGTCGTCAAAGCCCTTATTCTTGTACACATTATATCCGTCATCCGTCGCCTTCAGGTCGATCCTGTCAAGTCCCGCATTCTTGCCGTACGCGATCAGGTCTTCGATCAGGTGCGAACAGATCCCTTTGCCGCGGTATCTTTCTTCCGTATATACGCTCAGGACTTCTCCCATGAGACCGTGCGGAAGGAGCACGGACGCCGGCTTCTCGATAATGAGAAGATACGCCGCCGCGATCAGCCTTCCCTGATCTCTTGCGACAAATGCCACGAGCTCTTTTCCGAGCTTTCTCCTGAAGTAGTCCGGGAGATTTCTCCTCATCAGCTTCTCGTCACGCTCGCTCACGGTTCCGAAGTCTTCCTTCATGTACAGGAGCCTGAGCCTAATAAGCTCGTCTATGTCTTCTTCCTTTGCCGTATCGAAAACGACCGTCTCTTCCGAAGCTTCCTCCTCCCCGAGAGTCTTCTCGATCAATATGATCGACTCTTCGTTCTCTCCTATCATCTCGACGCTGATCTTTCTTACCGTCGT
Organism: Clostridiales bacterium; assembly: GCA_024691135.1. Taxonomy (GTDB): domain Bacteria; phylum Bacillota; class Clostridia; order Saccharofermentanales; family Saccharofermentanaceae; genus Saccharofermentans. Next base: position 5,823 of record JAILNZ010000177.1, on the reverse strand, counting down.
ATTAAACTCATCTTCCATATCGCGTATTTCTTCAAAAGCCTCGTCCAGGAGCTCCTTCGACGGAAGCTTTCCGACCGTGATGTGGGGGCGGTATTCAAATCCGAGGTCATAATAGCGGAATTCGTTCGCATATAAGATGTCATGTATCTTCCTGATCTCATCCGCACCCTTCACGATATCGAGCAGCAGGCAATTGCCGAACTGCCCCTTCTGCGTGCTTACGCCCTTGACGCTGAGCTCAAACGGTTCTATCCCGGACAAACGTCTGTCCAGAACGCGCTTTAAGGTGTCGTTCCCGAACTGTCCCTCAAACGGGAAAACGAGCGTTATATGAGGCCTTACAAGTCCCGCCAGGGGATCGTACTTGGCCCTTATCTTATCTATGACGTGCGAGTTTTCGAACTCGGGAAAGATCATTATCGTTCTTCTCATGATCGTGCCTCCGATATTACTTAAGTACAATTATATCACCGTCACGGATCAGGCTCTTTCCTTCTCCTTCTTCCCGAAAAATATCTTACCCACGAGACTTATCGCAGGCCCCAGAAATACGGCCATCTCGTGACCTGATCCGTAAAAAGTTCTGAAGGAAGCGTCTTGCCCCACACCCAATCGAAAAAGTCAACATAATACCCGACCAGGACCATATTGAAGATCGTTCCGAATCCGAGGCTCCTCCTGTCCCAGAAGATGACGATGATGAGCATCAGGGCATTCATTATGAGCTGCCACGTTCCGAAAAGGATCCCGATCCTTAAGGATATCACCTTGTTCATGAACGAACAGGGGTCGGTGCCAAGTCCGCACAGCATAAGGAACGACAGGAAAAATCCCATGCCGAATACTGCAAAAAAACACACGAGTATACGCTTGATGTCAAATTTGAACTTCATTATGATCCTTCCGAAAACAGACTAAACGTTCAGATGATACTCTCAGAAGAACATAACGTCAATCAGCGTTCCTTTCTCTCACAGAAAAACTCTATCTGCTCACCCAAAGGTCCGATACAGAAAGCCATTCTTATGGGATATTCCGGATCGGATCCGATCACCCTGTCATTAGGTTCCACGATCACTTCGTATCCTGCTTTTCTTACTTTTTCAACGGTCCCGTCAACATCATCGGTAAGAAACGCGATATGCCTTATCGCACCTAACCTGTGTTCCCCCTGCGCATTCGTAAATACTTCTATGAAGCCGTTCCCCGTGTCGATCATGATCCCCGAAGGCCACGCGCGGCATATCTTAAGCCCGAGTAAAGTTATATAGAACTCCTTTACCTTAGAATATTCCTCTTCCGTCGCGCATTTCATCGATATATGGTGAATTCCCTTGATCATATCTTTTTTCTCCTTCCGTCAGATCATCGATCGTTTATCATCCCAGAGCGACGTCCAGAGCCATCATGAGCGTGAAGCCCAGCGCGAACATGATTACTCCTATGTTTGAGTGTTCTCCCGATGACATCTCGGGGATCAGTTCCTCAACGACGACATATATCATCGCGCCTGCCGCAAAGCTCAGAAGATACGGCATGGCCGGAACGATGAGACCCGCCGCGAGGATCGTCAGGACCGCCCCGACGGGCTCGACTGCGCCCGAGAGGACTCCGTCGGCGAATGATCTTACCTTGCTCTTACCCTCCGCATGAAGCGGCATGGATATGATCGCTCCCTCGGGAAAGTTCTGAATCGCGATACCCAGAGCCAGCGCCAGGGCGCCTCCTGATGTGATCGAAGTGTTTCCGGATACCAGTCCAGCATACACAACACCGACCGCCATTCCTTCCGGGATATTATGAAGCGTGACCGCCAGGACCATCATGGTGGTCTTCTTGAGCTTGGCTCTCGGTCCCTCGGCCTTCTCGGAATTAAGGTGAAGATGAGGGATCACCGTGTCGAGTAAAAGGAGGAACAGTATTCCGAGCCAGAACCCCGCTACCGCAGGAAGAAAGCTCATCTTCCCGAGATGCGCGGACTGCTCCATCGAAGGGATTATAAGGCTCCATACCGATGCCGCGACCATAACTCCCGCCGCAAATCCGGTAAGGGCTTTCTGTATCTTTGCCCCGAGATCATTCCTGAGCAAAAAAACGCATCCCGATCCCAATGCCGTTCCGGCAAAAGGGATCAGGACACCTGCTAAAACATCTGTATTCATCTAACGTCTCCTTCGATCAGCGGTCACCGGCTTTCTTTTGCCCTGTTTGCAGGCTGTGCACATCTTGCAATGTGCACAGTTCCCGCCACAGGACGATCTGCCGTTCTTCTTGTCTCTTATCATTGACAGGATTATACCCGACACGATAAGCACAAGCAAAGAAGAGATCAGTATCGTACCCAAATTTTCCGCTATCTTGGAGGTCATCTTATGTTCACTTCGCTTTTGAACTTGCTATCGTCAGCTTGTCCGCTTCCTTGTATTTTTTAAAGAAGAGCATGTATACGATACCCGCGAAGAACAATATCGCGAATATGAGGCCTACAATATTGACATCACCCGTAAACAGTTTGCCGAACTGGTTGATCATCAGAGCGATCACATATGCAAAACCGCACTGGTAAAGGATAGCAAAGCACGTCCATTTTGCACTGTTCATCTCACGCTTGATCGCACCGATCGCAGCAAAGCAAGGAGCGCAGAGGAGATTGAATACGAGGAATGAGAATCCCGTAACACCTGTGAACGCCTGTGACAGTGCCTGCCATGCGGTCAGCTCTCCGCTGCCGTACAGAATGCCCATTGTTCCGACGATATTTTCCTTAGCCACGAGTCCCGTAATGGACGCGACAGCTGCCTGCCAGTTGCCCCATCCGAGAGGGATGAAGATCCAGGCTATGAGGCTTCCGATCTTCGCGAGGATAGAGAGCTCGAGCTCGTCTTCGGCGAGCATCCTGAAGCCTTCTTCCGTAAATCCGAAATACGAAGTAAACCATACAACGATAGTTGACAGGAGGATGATGGTTCCTGCCTTCTTGATGAAGGACCATCCGCGCTCCCACATGGATCTTACGACATTTCCGAGTGTAGGAAGGTGATATGCAGGAAGCTCCATAACGAACGGAGCAGGATCTCCCGCGAACATCCTTGTCTTCTTGAGCATGATACCCGATATGATGATCGCTGCCATACCGATAAAGTAAGCCGATGTGGAGATCAAAGGAGATCCTCCGAAGATGGCACCTGCTATCATTGCGATGAACGGAACCTTAGCACCACACGGGATGAACGTTGTCGTCATGATCGTCATCCTTCTGTCGCGCTCGTTTTCTATCGTACGGCTTGCCATGATGCCCGGAACGCCGCAACCCACACCTATCAGCATAGGGATGAATGATTTACCGGAAAGACCGAACTTTCTGAAGATCCTGTCAAGGACAAAGGCAATTCTCGCCATATAACCGCAGGCTTCAAGGAAAGCCAGCATGAGGAAGAGAACGAGCATCTGCGGAACGAATCCGAGCACGGCTCCGACACCTGCCACAATACCGTCGAGGATAAGGCCCTTGAGCCAGTCGGCTGCTCCTGCCTTATCAAGACCCGCTTCCACGATCGCCGGGATACCCGGGATCCATAAACCGTATTCGGAAGGATCAGGCTCATCGCCGATCTCTTCGAGAGTTGCAACTGCGGCTTCATAATCAGCTATGGAAGCAGTCTCTTCAGTTATCTCAAGAGTCTCTTCGTCTTCAAGAGTGTAGACGAATTCGCCTTCCGGAGCCTTGCCGTTTTCTTCAGTATATGCATCATAGCCTTCAACTATCGCGGAAGCCTGAGCGTAATCCTCGCACACTTCCTCATAGCCCTTATCTATTCCGAAAAGGTGGAATCCGTCACCGAAGAGTCCGTCATTTGCCCAGTCAGTAGCAGGTGCTCCGACGGCGACCATGGCGATCCAGTAGACCAGGAACATGACGACCGCAAAGATAGGAAGTCCGAGGAATCTGTTAGTAACTATCTTGTCGATCCTGTCAGATACAGTAAGCGATCCTGCGTTCTTCTTTTTGTAGCAGGACTTGATCACTTCTGCTATGTAGACATATCTCTCATTTGTGATGATGCTCTCGGAATCGTCATCGAGCTCTGTCTCGGCCGCTTTGATATCCTGTTCGATATGCGCTGATTTTTCGGAAGGTATATTCAGCTTCTCGAGCACTTTGTCATCACGCTCGAAGATCTTGATCGCATACCATCTCTGCTGCTCCTCCGGAAGATCATGTACGACAGCTTCCTCGATGTGCGCGATCGCGTGTTCGACCGGACCCGAGAATGTGTGAAGCGGAACAGTCTTTCCGTTCTTAGCGGCTTCTATCGCTGCCTCTGCAGCCTCCATCGTCTTGTCTCCCTTAAGAGCAGAGACTTTGATTACTTTACATCCCAGCTGACGCGAGAGTTCGTCGGTATTGATCTTGTCGCCGTTCTTCTTGACGATATCCATCATGTTTACGGCAACGACTACCGGGATTCCGAGCTCGGTGAGCTGAGTCGTGAGATAGAGGTTTCTCTCGAGGTTTGTTCCGTCCACGATATTTAAGATCGCATCGGGACGTTCATCTATGAGATAGTTTCTTGCTACGACTTCTTCCAGTGTATATGGTGAGAGGGAATAGATACCCGGAAGGTCCGTGATGATGACATCATTATGCTTTTTGAGCTTACCTTCCTTCTTCTCGACCGTAACGCCCGGCCAGTTTCCAACGAACTGGTTCGAGCCCGTAAGGGCATTGAACAGCGTTGTCTTGCCGCTGTTAGGATTACCCGCAAGTGCGATTCTAATACTCATCTTTTACTCCTCCCCCACTTCGATCATCTTCGCATCCGCTTTACGAAGCGAGAGCTCATAGTTTCTTACAGTTACCTCGATCGGATCCCCGAGGGGAGCAACCTTACGTACATAGACCTTGGTATTTTTTGTGATACCCATGTCCATGATCCTTCTTTTGACTGCGCCTTCTCCGTGAAGTTTGATCACGGTTGCAGTCTGTCCTACCTTAACATCTCTTAATGTCTTCATTGATAGCCCCTTCCTTAGATCATTATCTTTCTTGCCAGTTCGTCGCTTACAGCCACACGGCTTTCCTTGACCTTTACGATCAGGTTCCCTCCGAGGGAACTGACTACGAGAACCTGTCCACCGACATTAAATCCCAAATCTTCCAGATGTTTTTTGACTTCGGGAGATCCGCCGATCCTTTTTATGATCTGAACCTCACCTTTTTCCGCATATATCAGAGGCATCATGTCACTCCTCCCGTAAACCCGTTCTATAATTAGTCTCGGCTAACCGCAGAGCCTGTAAAAACGCTGTGCCATACCTAATCGCCCCTTATTTTAGTTAGCGTGTGCTAATTTGTCAAGCGTTGTTTTAAATACTTTAAAAAACGTGGTTTGAGATTTCCGGAACGATAATATAAAATATGAGAGTGAGCAATCGCTAATCTTATCTAAGGAGGCTGACATATGGCACTTCAGGAATCCGGAGAAATGTATCTCGAGGCGATCTATGTCCTGTCCAGAACTTCAAGCGCAGTACGCGGAATAGACATCGGAGATTATCTGGGATATTCAAAGCCTTCCGTCAGCCGCGCTCTGGGCGTTTTAAAAGAGGAAGGTCTGATCAAGAAAGACAATGACGGTTTTATCCTTCTTACCAAGGCCGGCGAAATCCTGGCAAAACAGATCTACGAACGTCATACGGTCCTCACAAAGATGTTTATCAATCTTGGTATCGATGAGAAGACAGCATCCGAAGACGCATGCCGTGTCGAGCACTATATAAGCGACACGACCTTCAATGCGATCAAGGAGCATATGAAGAAAT
>JAILNZ010000176.1 GCA_024691135.1 Clostridiales bacterium | reverse complement strand
TGGGTATCGTTCATGATCATTGCCGTATGTGAAGTTGCTTTAAGTATGCTCATGGGAGGAGTCGTCAGCAATCTGTACCAGATAGGCGTCTTCATGGTTCCGATCCTTCTCATCTGTTTCTATAACGGAGAGAAGGGAAGCAGTGCAAAATTCCACAAATGGTTCTTCTATGTTTTCTATCCGTTGCATCAGCTGATCATATTCTTACTTAAAGCCTTTGTGTTTAAGTAATGTCAAAATAAATTTGGTAAGAATTTAATTCTTATATAAACAAAAAAAGGAGAAGGAAAATTATGAAAAAGATCTTATGTGTAATCTTAGCATTAACGCTCTTTGTAGGTGCTTATTTCTCGCTGCCGAAGAGTATTGGCTTAACGGGAACAAATGATGTTTATGCTGCCGAATGGGCAGTCACCGGGCATGTAGCAAAAACTTTTACGATCTATTATTATAATCGTTTAGGAAGCAAAAGGAGTGCTACATTCAAACCCGGTGATGAATTGGATCTTGTTCACGCAAGATACTACAGTATATTTGAATGGGACGGACATCGTACATATAAATATAGTTTCGATATGCAAAAATACATAGATAACGGAAAGATCTATATTCCCAGTCGCAAGTAAAATTACTATTTGTGTGAAATTAAAAAACCTGCCGGCGGATCGTCAGCAGGTTTTTTCTATGGAGCAGGCTACGGGGATCGAACCCGCGGCATTCAGCTTGGGAAGCTGACACTCTACCAACTGAGTTAAGCCTGCAAGACACAAAGAGATGTTAATCCATATCACAGTTAATGTCAAATCAGGAAGCGGGCTGCCTTTTCCTCTTCCGTAAGAGGAGAAGGAGGAGAACTATACCGATCGTGATAACACTTACGAGAGTAACGAAGAGCCCTCCTTCAGGACCGAACTGACCGCCGGACCAATAGGACGGGACGCCTTTCAGATAAGACGTATATATGATCGATGCTGCTGAAGCATTACCGCTTACTTCCAGACCGAAGAGGTTGCCTTGAGCGAAGTTCCAGACACTGTGAGTTGCGGAAGTCATAAGGATGCTGTCGGTATAAAGGCAGATCAGTGCATAAGCTGCAGCGATCAGTATGAGATTGATCAGAGCAAGGAACGTAAATCCCTTGTTCATTGCATGGAACAAAGCGAAAAGGAAGGATGAGAAGAATACGGCAAATGCCTTGCCGAACCTCGGTGACAGTCTCGGCATCATGTAGCCTCTGAACATCAGTTCCTCACTGAATCCCTGAGGGATCCACATCAGGATATAGAACACGAAAAGTTTAATGTTCCCGCTTCCAAGTCCAATGCTCGTGACTTCGGCCCGCTTTGTTATGATAAGGAGCAGGAATACCGATCCCATCATGGCGATTCCGAGGACCATGCCGAGCAGATAGTCGATGATGCCTTTTTTAACAGACGGATATATGCCGCATGTTCTCAGAGGCTGCTTTTCGAGGAAACGGACTTTGATGAAGTAAGTCGCGATGAGAGCTAAGTATCCGAATCCCATGCACAGGATATATACAGGCTGCGTCATGAGCTTTGAGAAGATCTCGAATGAAGCCGACAGCGAATCCCTGATATCGGACAGTCTTTTCAACGTGTCGAGCATATCCTGGAAGAAGGTAGTCTTGCTGAGTGCCACGATAGCAGGGATCATGGCGATCGTCTGGTAGACGGATAATACGATAAGAGGATATCTTATGTGGTGGAACAGAAGTTTTCCGGTCTTAACGTACTTTTTCGGGACGTAATCATAGATTATGGCCTTCAAAGGCTTTGATCTGTTGAGTTCTTCTCTTCTCAGGGCTCTGAGATACTTGGATGCCCTCTTGTCCGAATAGGATTCGACTGTTGTAGTAAATCTCTCTGTCTTAAGAAGGACTCCTGATATCAAGGTGAAAAGCATGGCAAAAAACAGGGTGGAGAGCACGCATAAGATCAGATCGATCGCATTATCATAGCCTTCGGCAAGACATCTTCCGAGACCGTAGAAATGACCGTATACAGGGAACCAGTAATAGAATCTCGACACATTGTTTACGCCCTGCATGCAAGTGATGCAGACTGCAAGGAGTATGAAGAATACCGGAAGGAATGCCGTCTGAGCAGATACGACCGTATCGTTCATGATGGATATCATGAGCGTCAGAGTCGATATGAGAAGTGACAGCGTAAGTATTAGTACTATGCCGATCAGAAGAGCCTTGACTGACATATACATAAGACAGATGAGCGGGAAGCAGACAAGGGCGGGGATCGCAGTTGCGAGCCAGATGCCGCACAGGTTGCCCGATATTACGGTCCTTATCCTGACAGGTGTAAGAAGAACTCCCGTAAAAGTTCCTTTTTCCTTTTGACCCGAGACCGCGTTCGTGCCCTTGCTCATTCCGATATAGAGCATCGCAATGAAGGTGATGAGAGGGACTATCACCTTGGCAAAATAATTAGTGATGAACTGAACACCGGAAGATCCTTCGTAGTTGAACGATTCGATCTCGACCTCAAACGGCGGATCGGAGGTTACAGGGACCCCGTAAAGACTCTTCAGATGGTTCTGGTATCCGTCCAGGACGTTATTTACTATATTCGTGTGCCATTCCGAATAGACGAGCTTGTCATTTCTGACATATGTGAGTATCTCCGCTTTCTTTCCTTTCTCGATGGTCTTCTCGAAGTCGGTCGGGAAATAGATGGTCATATATGCTTCATGTATCTTCATGAGCTTGTTATACTCGGAAGCGTCATAAGCGGAATAGGCACTGATATGAGAGACCTTTTTTCCGACATCGTAATGCACCTGATAGAGATAGGTGTCAAATGAGTCGGGGGCGTTTACAAGAAGGATATTCTTCTGCTTTTCGGCATTGAAGACATTGAGCCAGCCGGAGAGCATCAGGTTTACGATGGAACAGAGGACAGCAAAGATGAACACGACACAGATAACAAATGTCGTGGCAGATGCTTTGGCGCCTCCGTTGCCGTTGCGTCCGAAAGCTTTAAGGAATATTGCCTTGAAAGCTCTTAGGTTCATGATCACTCCTTATGATTCTCAGAATATATCTTGAAGAAAGCCTCTTCAAAATTCGCGGATCCCGTCTGTTCGGTCAGTTTCTTCGCCGATCCTGATGTTACGAGCCTGCCGTCCACCAGGATACCGATCTCATCGCAAAGACTCTCGGCAAGGGAGAAGATGTGCGTAGAAAGGATGATTGTCCTGCCCTGTGACTTAAGCTCCAGCAGATAATCCGTGACCATCTTTGACGTCAGGATATCAAGTCCGTTCGTAGGCTCATCGAAAATGATGACCGGCGGTTCATGCATAAGACTTATCGCGATACTGACCTTCTGTTTCATACCGGTCGAAAGGTCCACTATCCTCTTATCCGCAAAAGGTGTGATCCCGAATCTCTCAAAATCCCTTTCCCTGCGCTCCTTGATCTCGTTTTTGGGAATATCGTAGAGCTCTGAGAAAAAGTCATATAGCCTGTTCGGGGTCGATATGGGATCGAGCTTGACCTCTGTCGTGAGAAAACCGATCTTTCTGTGTATCTCGAGCGTGTCTCTTGGTGCCTGGAGACCGTCGATATAGATATTTCCGCTCGTCGGCTTGAGCAAAGTCGCGATCATCTGCATGAGCGTCGTCTTTCCTGCACCGTTAGGTCCTAAAAGTCCGTAGATAGTGCCTCTGTCAACAGAGAAGCTGACATTATCAACGGTCAGTTTGTCTCCGACATATCTTTTACAAACGTTTACGACTTCAATTATCATACGATCCGTCTCCTATCTTTCTGAAAGTCCTGAGCATGATGGCCGCTCCGATGATTATATCCAGCAAACAGGTTATGATCAGAAGAGGCCACCTTATATCTGTCGCGAAAATGTCCCTCATCGCGCACAACGTACCGTGTATCGGGATCAAAAACTCGATCGTAAACGGTGCTGCGTTCCTGACCATCTGAAGGAAGAACTCCAGAAGGAACAGTATCAGAGGGAGCTGAAGGTTCATCAATATGTCCGCCATCTTATCCAGCGAAAAGATGATAGAGATACATAGCGCAGTCATGACAAATGCTGTCGGAGGGATGACGAGAAGGAATGCGATGAATTCCTTGAATGTAAGGAGCATCCCGAATGGCAAAAGCGACATCGAGTCGTTACTGAAATTAAGCCAGCTCGCGAAGAACAGCACGAGATACGTAATAACGGCTGAAGCAAAAGAGATTATCGTAATGGCAGCCGCCTTGCCGCCGAATATGGATCCCGCGGGCAGAGGGGTCATGATGAGCTTTTTAAGGAAGCCCCTGTCTCGCTCGGCGGCGAACATATCGCAGGCAAGCGAATAGACGCAATAATACAAAAGAAGGAGGATGATACCCGGAATGATGGTCGAAGCCGCAAGATTAGCGGTTCCGCGGTTGATGTTGATGGCTGTTACGGGGTTGAACTCATCCGTATTGAACCTGTCCCAGCCTATATCCTTATAATCCCCCGATAGGTTTTCGAAGCAGAAATCGTTATAGCGCGGTATGACTTCATCCCTGAACTGAAAGCTCCGCCCGAGATTGGTTATGGAGGAGGAACTGTAGTAAACGTGTATGACCGCTTCCGTTACCGGTATCTCTTCCCCCTTAAGGAGGATCTTATAATATCTTTTTATCTCGTGGTCATGACCGTCATCGAAAACGACCACCAGACGGCCTTTCCTTATCAGCTGATGTATCCCGTCATTGTCATAATCGTCCGAATCAAAGAACTCAAAGGTGTAGGGAAGATCGTATGAGTCGCTCTCTACGAATCTCTTGAATGAACGGGGAGCATTTATCGTAACGATGGGCTTCTTACCGAAAGAACCTGTCGACACATAATTGAGGAGCGCAGGGAAGAGATTCAGTGCGATCAACATCAATACTGCCGGCAGGAGAAACACGGTAAGGGCTTTGCGCCAATTGGTTATTATCTTTTTAAGTTCCCATTTTATGATGACGATAGTTTTACGCATAGAACGATTATACTATATAAATATAAAAAATAATTATTCTAATGGCTTAAATATCGGCTTATCTACCGGAGGGAGTTCCTCGTCAAAATCATACTGTTCCTGACCAAGGAGTGATGTACTATTGGTCTTAACGGGCTTTTTCAGGTTTTCAAGATCTTTTTCGGACAGGAGATGAGCTTCTTCGGAATTAACCGGTTCCATATAGCCTGTCTCTGAACGACGATAATACGATTCGATGAACCCTTCTCTTACCGACTTTTTCATCCTGTCCATCCTGTACTTAAACTCGATCCTGGTCGTATATTCTTCGGCATCACCGTATTCATCACCCAATGAATTGGATTTTCTGAGTATTCTCGCCCAGAAGAAGCACGATATACCGAATCCTATGGCCGGGGCCAGTAGTGCTGCGATTAATGTATACATTTCCTTACTCCTGTCTCTTCTTTGCGAAGTTGAAGATGTCTCTTGCCTGTGTCAGTCTGATGGACTTCAAAACGCCGCCCATAGTCTTTATTCCGATAACAAACAACGCGACGGCACCGGTTCCGATGGCGACCAGAACCTTACCCAGATCGCTGTCTTCTGAGGTGTCCATAAACGGCAAAGTGGTACGCAGTAAGATGAAAGCAAGTACCGTAAGGAGCAGTCCCGAGCCAATGAGCAAAGAATAAAACAGCGGTTTGTTCCACGGGATACCGCAAACGATCTTTCCCGTCTGACCGTTTACCAGGATCGTATTATGCTTTCCTTCGTAATCGTATGTTACGAACCAGGCAGGGAGCATGGCATATTTCAATTTGCCGTAATCGAGGGCGGTATCCTCCATTGAAGACACGATGGTCTTGTTGGACGGACCTTTGACGTCTTTCAATGCGTAGTCGTTAAAATACTTAACGGCTCTGTTATATGCACTTCTCCTTATTTCTCCGAAGGTGACATCCGATATGTTGGAATAAAAACCCATCAGATAGTCTTCGTCAAAATCCATGAGATCGGCCATCTTAAACGGCTCGAGCCTCTCGCTACTCTCGTCTGCAAGAAGCAGCGAAGCATCAAAAGGAAGATTATGGAGTATCATTTCTCCCGATCTTCCATAATAATATGTCGAAGAAGACTTTCCGTGTTTTACGGTACCTCTTATGACTACCGCTCCGGAATGATAAGCATCGACTATCCAGTAGGGGATATAGATCCCTCTTACATGTTCGGCCTTGAAATTCTTTATGGCCTTCGGAACGAAGAAACCTTTGTTAAACTTCTCACGGATAATATCAAGAGCTTCATCTTTGGTGATCTTGAACGGGATGATGCAATTAGGACGCTTCTGCCTTGATATCCTGTTAAATACGACCGTCGAGTTACCGCAGTAGATGCAGTTTGCCGAAGCTTCCGTACCGTGGATTATGATCTCTCCTCCGCAGGTTCCGCATGAATAGATGTTACAGTTATAGTATCCCTGGGCACTGTCCGTGATGTCATTTGCTTCAAGTGTGTCGCCAAATTCCGCCTCGACTTCTTCAGCTTTGAAGCTTCCGCCGCAGTACTGACATACGAGCATCTGTGTCTTCGGATCGAATGTCAGACCGGAACCGCAGTTCTTACATAATGTTGCCATATATATCTCCCTTACCGGTTATTCTTTTCAATCTTATAATACTGCTCCTGTAAAAACAACGTCGTCATCAGTCAATTAGAGGGATTATTCCCATATCGAATGCAATATATAAGGGGCATTCCCGATGAGAACGCCCCCCATAATGGTTAAGCCGAGTAATCAATAGTTCAGTTCTTGATATATTCGCTGTACTTCTCCGCAATTATATCCCAATCAAGATCGAAGCGGCTCATGTGCTTCATGAAAGCGGCACAGACAGCTTCCTTATCCTTCTTCTTTACGGCATTAAGGATGTTCCTGTGATCTTCGATGATCTTATGATCCTTAACGGCATAAAGGCTTAAGCTCCTTACACGGTCAAAATGCATGCTCATGAGACTTACCATGTAATAGCACTGCATCTTGTTGCATATCCTGTAGAAGATCTTGTGAAAATCGTTATCGAGTTCAAGGAACTTATCCTTGTTCTTGTCATTATAGAATTCCTGAAGGTGGATCGTCTCTTCGAGTTCGTCGAGGTCAGCCTTTGTAGCTACGTCGCATGCTTCCTGAACAACGGCGGATTCGATGCACTTTCTGAGAAATCTCGATTCGCTGATGAGCTCCGGATCAATATAAGATACAAAGCAGCCCTTCTGCGGAAATATCTCAACGATCTTGGATTTGGATAGTTCGAGGAAAGCCTCGTGGATCGGGGTCCTGGAGAGTTTGAGCATATTTGCGATCTCTTGTTCGCCTATGAGACTGCCCGGTTTGATCTCCATGTTGATAATGTTGTCCCTGACAAACCTCAGGGCGTAATCACGATTGTTCTCGTAATCATACTTGGGTGTAATTATCATTTCGATTGTTCTCTTTCGTTAAGGCTGTGACCGTATAATCCCGGACACATTTATTATTCTCTAATAATCATTTGTAAGTGTCAATGAAATAGATAATTCATCCCACATATTTGTTGATTGTGCTCAAAACCGCGCCTTCACATTCTAGCATATCTGACAACATCGATTCGATCTTATCCTTAAGACCGCATTCCACCAGATCCGCCCCGAACAGCTCCCTGTTCCTTAAAAGTCCGTCGATATTTCCGTAGGCGCTTTCCTTGTCCTTGAACTTAACATGTACCAGTTCCTTTTGCAGGTCATCCATAAGCGGATCAGAGCTCAGTTCCATGGCGTTTCCCTTATCATCAATGCCCAGCAGGTATCTGAACCAACCCGCGATCGTGAGCGGTATGCAGGTCAGGGAAGTGACATCGAGCTCATCCGAAGCGATATAAGACTTGATCGTCTCGCCGAACCTGATCGGTACTTTAAGGCTCGTGTCCGTCGCGATCCTCTGAGGCGCATCCGGGATATAGGGATTAGGAAGCCTTTCCTCAATGACCTCCCTTAAGAAAGCCTCAGGACTTAATATCTTCGGGTCGGTCACGACCTTAAGACCTTCCTCATATCCCATCTTCGTGATGAGTGATACCAGAAGCGGATCCTTCATCTCGTCCGAGATCCTCTTATAGCCCAGGAGGCATCCGAATACTGCGAGGGAAGTATGAAGCGGATTAAGGCACGTCGTGACCTTCATCCTCTCTGACTTATTAACCGTATCCCTGTCAGTCATATATACGCCTGCCTTTTCGAAAAGGGGCCTGCCGTTCGGGAAATTGTCCTCAAGTACGAGATACTGCGGCACTTCGGCATTTACGAAAGGAGCGATAAAGGTTCCCCTGCTTGTTGTAATAGGGGCCATGTCCTCCATTCCGAGCTCTTTTTCAATCATTTCCTCGACCGACGGGTCCGGCCTCGGCGTGATCTTGTCGATCATAGACCACGGGAACGTGACCTTGCTCTCGTCATTCAGATAATCAAGGAAACCGTCATCGACAAATCCGTTCCTGTTCCAGCTCTCCGCTATCTCCAGGATGCTTCTTTTGAGCTTATCGCCGTTATGACTGCAGTTGTCCATGCTTACCACGGCCAGAGGGAGCTTTCCGCTCTTATACCTCTCGAAAAGGAGAGAACAGACGATCCCCATCGCATGACGCGGGCAGGAGGGTCCTTTTTCCATATCGCTTACGGCGACAGGCAGAAGACTTCCGTCCATGCTTCTTAATGAATAACCCTTCTCGGTGATGGTAAAGCTAATAAGCTGCAGGGAAGGGGACTTAAAGACCGAGATGATCTTCTCATGATCTTCTTTAAAATCCGGATCTGCGCAAAGGGCATAAGGGATACTCGCGATGACCTCATAAGATACCTCGCCGGTAGGCTTAAGATCTGCCATGAGCGTCAGGTTATCATGAGGTCTGTAGATCTTCTCTATGATCTCGGTATCAAATGTGTCGGCTGCGATGACACCTGTATCGGACAGCCCTTCGTTATTCAAGACCTGGGATATCCTCGCGATAAATCCCCTGAATATGTTTCCTGCTCCGAAATGGATCCACGTCGGTGACTGACATGTCTTTTCCGCCATCCTGTCGATGTCGAACTTCGGAAGGATGATCCCTTTTTCTTCAAACTGCTCTCTGTTACCGAGCTCTGATCTTGTGAGTCTCATAATGTCACTCCTTTAAGATTAAATAAAACCGATGCGTGTTTGGGGGGCTGCATCGGTTTTATCACCGGAGTCTATAGAAATTAAAAACCAAACCATATAATGAGGGGCCATATTATGTATTCAGTTTTCTTATTGCTTCCCATAAACCCAAGATATAATTTGATCCGAGGGCACGGTCATAAAGACCATAACCCGGTCGTCCTGTCTCACCCCAGATCATTCTTCCGTGATCGGGTCTTATATATCCGTTAAAGCCTGATTCATAGAGCGCCTTGACGATAGCGAACATATCTAAATCTCCGCATTCGGAGAGATGAGCCGATTCGTGAAAATCCGTCTCGGAAGTATGACGGACATTTCTCAGGTGAACAAAAGGCACCTTCCCTTCGGAAGCAAATTCCCTGGCCATCGAAGGAATATCATTCTCGATATTGGCTCCGAGACTTCCCGTACAGAGCGTAAGACCGTTACGTCTGCTCGGATTGAGGGCAAGATACCTTCTTATGGCTTCCGCATTATTTACCACCTTCGGAAGTCCGAAAAGAGGGAACGGAGGGTCATCAGGATGAACGCCGAAATCAATGTCATACTCCTCGGCATAAGGGATGACGGCATCAAGGAAGTACTTGATGTTGCTGAAATATTCGTCACGGCTGATGTTATTGTAATACTCGATATCTGCCGCCATCTGGGGGAATCTCTCAGGTTCCCATCCCGGCAAAGTGAGATCATTACATCCTTCTATCATGTCCTTGGTCATCATGTCGGATGTGAGAGTCGAAGCATAACTGTGGCTGTACGCCATACAGTTGCTGCCGTCAGGAAGCGGAAAATAAAGATCACTTCTGTACCAGTCGAGGACAGGCATAAAGTTATAGCATATGCACTTGACTCCGGCATCGGAAAGATTCTTCATCGTCTTTATGTAATTCTCGATATACTTATCTTTGGATGGCAGACCCTTCTTGATATCTTCATGGATATTAACGCTCTCGATGACTTCCATCTCGAGTCCCGCATCATTGATCTCTTTTTTTACCGAACCTATCTGTTCCGGAGTCCAGATATCACCGGCAGGAACAAAAGGCAACATAGTCGCGACACCGGAAACACCCGGTACCTGCCTGATCTGACTCAAGGTCACTTTGTCGTCTCCGTTAGGAAACCATCTCATTATCATCTTCATAAACTCTACCAACCTGATAGTTTATTTCCGGGAAGTCCGGATGCTTATCAGCATCAACTACCACTACTAGTGTACTAGACGACTAGAAGTGTGTCAATGATGTTTAACAAGGATTTTTCTGCTGTCCAAAATGAGGCAACAGGATCAGCCGTTATCTTCATCTTTATCCTTTTTCCTGTTCGGTTTTCGCATAAGAAAATTAAACAGAAATGGGATCAGTAAGACAAACCCAAAGTATTTTACCACTTCGATCAGGGATGATAAATATAAGACACTTATTTCATATTCCTGGTCCCTGTTTGCATATCTCGTGCATGTCTTAGCTGCCGCATAGAGAAGAAGACCCGCTGCGATCAGTAAAGTCGAGATTATGACCGTCTTTTGCGGGATCTTTTCCGATTTATCAAATTTATTGAGTTTCTTTACGGACAGGAACAGGCCCGAAAAGATCGAGATGACCGCAATTATCCCTGTTATAAGCTGAATAAGATTAAGATAGTTCTCCATCATCATCCTCCGCGTTTATACTCCCGGTCTCTTTTATTCCGCTCTTGTTTTCGGTATAGACAAAAGCCTTCTCGAGAATATTTGTTATGAAGATACAGGAGACCGACGGCAAAAAGATGACCGCAGGCGGGAATAATGCCGTGATGACCAAGGTCAGAAGCATCGTAAGGCATGTAAGAAGGCTCTTTCCCATATACATCGTCGAGAGCGTAAAACCGTTTATGAATATTCTCTTCGTCGTATTCTCATATCTGGCAAGACATGGAACGACAAAAGGGAATGAAAATATGACAGGAAGGAGCAAAAGAAGGCTTAAAGGAAAGTAAAAGGACGGAAGCTTCATATCACCGATCCCGTAATAGCCTATGAAGATGCAGCATCCCGCTGCTGCAGTATATATAAGATATACGATATCAATTATGATACCCTGTATGAGGTTTGTCCTAAGGGAATGCATGAAGTCCTTAACGGGAGTGGACGAATCCTTGAATACCCTTTTTCTGACAGCATAATAAAGAGCAGCGCACGAAGGAACGAACGTTATGACCGGGATACTAAACAGGATAAACAGGAGCGACATCAGGATATGATCTCCGAGTTTGTCGCCGAATCGATAGAACCTGCTCCTGGTCATCTTTTTATAGAAATCATCCATTTGAACACCTCTTTCTGTTTGATTCAAGTATAATGTGGAAGGGAATAAAAAACAACAACTAAAAAACTAGAATACTAGTTGAAAATAAGATTTGTGGTGTAAAATGTAAAAAACTCGTCACGGAGGTCATCATGAGTACTAAAACAAGACTTGCAGGCATTTTCGGAAACGGTATGGTAATCCAGAGGGATAAGCCTTTCAGGATATGGGGTTTTGATAACGGAGCTGATAAGGTTTCCGTTTTTTTCGAGAATAAGGAATATGAGACAGAAGTTAAGGACGGCAGGTTTAAGATAGAGCTTCCTTCCCACGGTGCTGCGACTGGTCTTGATCTCAAGGTGAAGGGAACAGACGAGATAGAACTTTCCGATATATGCTTCGGTGACGTCTATATGCTCTCGGGACAGTCCAATATGGAACTTCCGGTAGTAAGAACGCTCGATGTGACAGGCGATGAAGTAGCCATATCGGATTATCCTTACATCAGACAGTTCAGGCTTATGCCGGAATACAGGCTCGACGAGACAAAGGAGGCGGATCTTCTTAAGGCCGAATGGGTCAGGGCCGTCCCCGGTGAGATAATGGAGATAAGCGCGGTCGGCTTTTTCTGTGCCAAAGAGCTCTATGAGGAAAACAAGGTCCCTGTAGGTCTTGTACTTAATGCCCAGGGCGGATCGACTCTTGAAGCATGGATCCCCAAGGATCTCCTTGACGAATATGTGGACTTTGATGAAGAGGTCAATAGATTTATTGAGGACAATTCCGTTCAGGCGTTCATTCAGAACATGAATGACGTTACCGCAGCATGGCGTGATTCCATTACTCCGGAAGGATATGAGGAGAGTTCGAGAAAAATCCCCGGTGATGCATATGAAGTTACGCTTCCCGGTATCTTTCTTGACAGGGAAGGCAAAGGTTATTCCGGCAGCATGTGGCTATATAAGGAAATAGATATAGATGTGGAGCCTCAAAAAGATTCTTTCCTTTATGTCGGTGAACTGATCGATGCCGATCAGACATTCATAAACGGTGTTTTGGTTGGAAGAACTGAGTACTGTTATCCACCGAGAAAGTATCCGTTCGACGGTTCGATATTGAAACAGGGCAAGAACCTTATAGCGGTAAGGCTCGAGATCAATAACAGAAACGGCGGATTCCTGCCTGATCATAAATACTATATAAGAACAGGTAATAAATCATATTCCATTGAAGGAACATGGCTTCGTAAAGACGAGATAAGTACGGATACGTCGTGTCCTCAGTACATCATGGGTCAGACTATCCCGACGGCTCTTTATACGGCGTCGATAAAACCTATACTCGATCTTAAGTTTAAGGGAATATGGTGGTACCAAGGCGAGAGTAATGCAGATGATCCATACTTCAAAAAGAGAAAAATAACAGAAGCCGGGAAGGATAAGATCATAAGCTATGAAGAGATCTTCGCGGCAATGGTAAGAAGATGGAGAAAAGAGTTTGATCAGGAGATCCCTATTGCTGTCGTCGAGATGCCTGATTACATAAGTCCGGTAGATGGGCTGGGCGATGGATGGATCGAGGTCCAGAAGATGCAGATGAATTCTCCGAACACACTCGAAATATGTGAAGCCGTTCATGCAAAAGACCTCTCGGAAGCTTATGAACTTCACCCGCAGAACAAGAGTATCCTCGGAAAGAGAATGGCGGAAGCAGTAAGAAAACTCAATAACAATTGACATAATATAATTCAATTTAAACGTACTGACGGATTATTCAAAAGGTCACGATATCAATAGTGGATATTCACTAGAGATGCCGTGACCTTTTGTCTAGTCTGCACAAAAACCAAAAGAGTTTTGTGGTTAATATATTGACATCTTACCACCTCAGTAATAGAATTAAATCGTCAACTAGCATACAAGTACGCAAGACAACAGAACAACAAGAATACAAGTATGTGAAAATGACAGATGATCTCAGAGGTGTGTTTTTATGAGTGCAAATGTTGAAGTAAAAGTCTCAACAAAGAGAATAAAATCTTTCGCCAAGCACATTTTGAAGTATTGGCAACTGTACCTGATGCTCGTTATACCTATTGCGTATTACGTTGTCTTCAGGTATCTCCCGATGTTCGGTAACATGATAGCTTTCAGAAAGTATTATGCCGGAGGAAGTATCTTCGGCGACCGTTTTGTAGGACTACGGTACTTCAAGCAGTTCATATCCGACAGATCATTCTGGAGAGCATTTAAGAATACTCTTGTCCTGAATATCGGATATCTGATCGTAAGATTTCCTCTTACTTTGATATTTGCTCTTCTTATAAACGAGATCAGAAATCTCCACTGGAAGAAATTCGTTCAGACGGTATCCTATCTCCCTCACTTTATATCTGTAGTTATCATGTGCGGTATGATCAAGGAACTTGTTTCCACATCAGGACCGATCAACCAGGCTATAGTACACTTCGGAGGTGATAAGATCAGCTTCATCTCAGAGGCATCATGGTTTCCGACTATATTCATATCGTCCGGTGTCTGGCAGAGCGTAGGCTGGGGAACCATCCTCTACCTTGCTGCTATGTCGAATATCAATCCTTCTTTGTATGAGGCCGCTGCCGTTGACGGAGCAGGTCACTTCATGAGGGTATGGCATGTAACGATACCTTCGATCCTTCCGACGATCACTACTTTGCTCATCCTTGATATCGGCGGTCTCGTCGGTTCGGGAGCTGCATTTGAAAAAGTTTACCTTCTTTATAATCCGATGATCTATGAGACGGCTGATATCATCTCGACCTATGTATTCCGAATGGGTATCAGCGGAAAGAACTTCAGTTACGCAACGGCCATCGGTCTCTTTGAAGGTATCATCAATCTCATCTTGTTATCGATTGCCAATCTGGCATCCAGAAAACTGACTGACAGCAGTCTTTGGTAAGGAGGGTAGATCAATGGCAACCAATACAAAAAAAGTACCTTTAAAGGTTAAAGAAAACACCGGTTATAGGATCTTCCTGGTAATAAACTTCCTGATCATGTTATTTGTGGTCCTGGTTACGCTTTATCCGTTCGTTTATCTCGTATCACAGTCATTCACATCAGAGAAAGCCATCATCAGGGGCGAAGCGGGTATCATACCTAAGGGATTTAATATCGATACATATAAATATGTCCTGAGGGGAGAGTTCCTGCATTACTACAGGAATACGATAGTTTATACGTTGATCGGAACGATACTTTCACTTGTATTCTCTTCTCTTCTGGCTTATCCGATGGCAAAGTCCGAGCTTAAGTTCAACAGGGTACTGACTCCGTTCATTATCTTCACGATGTATTTCGGAGGTACTTTGATCTCTAACTACATCCTCATCGTTAACGGACTCAAGCTGAAAAACACGGTAGCTGCTTTTATCCTTCCGATGATGATAAGCACATATTACGTAATCCTTATGAAGTCGTTCTTCCAGAGCATCCCGAAGGATCTCGAGGAAGCAGGCGAGATCGACGGTTTGAGTAAATTCGGAGTATTTATCAGGATATGCCTGCCACTGTCAAAGCCGATCCTGGCGACAATGACGCTTTTCTACTCCGTCATGTACTGGAATAACTGGTATCAGGCATTCCTTTATCTGAACAAGAAACAATGGCCTGTTGCTTATTACCTTCAGACGATCATCAGAGGCGTCGGTGCAAAAGAAGGTGACGGCGATGCCACATCAGTATCTGCAAATATCAAGTCATGCGCGATGGTACTTACCGTACTTCCGATCATCTGTGTATATCCGATCATCCAGAAGTATTACGTACAGGGCATGATGCTCGGTGGTGTCAAGGAGTAAGACACCGTCATAAATAACGTATGTAACCGGAAGAACCGGTACAGAAAATAAAAAACGAGGAGGCTCTTATGAAAAAGTTAAAAATCGCATGTTTGCTTTTAACTGCTTCAATGCTCGGTACAGGCCTCGCAGCTTGTACAAAGGAAGATGGTGGGGTCGAGACATCAGCTACGACGATCCCTCCTACGATCGCAACTGTTGCTACAGAAGATGAAGAAGATCTTGATTATGTATACGGCGAACACTTCTATTCAGAAGTTCCTGTAACATATTCAATGTTCTTCAGTGATGCCAGCTGGTATGCTATGAAAGATACATGGCTTACTGAAGGTGTCTTCAAGGATATCGAAGATATTACGAATGTTCATCTTGATATCATTTCCTATGACTCAAATGACTACATGAACAATATCACTCTCGATATCAATGCAGGTAACGCTGCTTATATTATCCCTAAGATCTACGACGATTCCCAGTTCGTAGACGGCGGTGCTATCGTACCTATCTCACAGTATGTTCAGTACATGCCTAACTTTGTTGACTTCTACAACACATACAATATGCAGGAAGACCTTCTGACCATCACCAGAAATGACGGTAACTATTATAAGCTCCCTGGTATGTATGATGCTACAATGCCTGACTATTCATTGTTAGTTAGAAAAGATCTTTTCGAAGCTGCAGGAGTAGATATCGAGGCTATCGAGAAGGATTACACATGGGAAGATCTCTGTGATGCTCTTGTTAAGGTCAAGGCTTACATGGTTTCCCAGAAAATGTGTTCCGAATCCGACTATATCTGGTCTGACCTCTGGTGCGGTAATGAATCCGGTCAGGGCAACGGAGGTAACCTCCTTAAGCTCATAGGTAACACCTATGACGTTAACGCAGGCTGGGCTATCGGCGACGGTATGAGATACAGCCAGGAGAATGATGCATTCTATTTCTCACCTGTAACAGAGAACTACAAGGAATTCCTTAAGGTTGCTCATAAGTTTGTAGAAGCAGGCATCCTTGATCCTGAGACATTCACACAGGACGATTCCACAGCTACAAACAAGTTCTTTAACGGACAGACAGCTATCATCTCCGTAAACAAGAGCCAGTATGCAAACTTCGTATCTAACCTCGAAGAGAACCTCGGAAAAGGTAACTTTGATGTTTACTACGCAGTTGCTCCTCGGGGTCTTAACAATTACAGCCCTGCAGGTGCAGGCCGTCTTGAGAACGGTGTCATGATCTCACAGAATGCTCTCGAAGAGCTCGGTGAGGATGAGTTCATCAAGATGCTCCGTTTCGTTGACTGGCTCTTCTATTCTGAGGAAGCTTACACACTCACAAAGTGGGGTGTTGAAGGCAAGACATATAAGGTAAATGACGACGGTACAAAGTCACTTCTTCCTGGCTACTGCTGCTCAGGTCTCGGTTACGCTTCTACATCCGACAGCGATATCGATATCAGACTTGAATGGGGTTATGCAGGCGGTAACTTCTGGTATGGCCATACAATGGCACTTGCTTCTGACCACTTCATTCCTCCGGTAGCTGCTTTCGTAGAACACGTAAGTGAATACCGTGACATCGTTCCGCTTTCACCTGGACTTGCTCCTAACGAGGATCAGAGCGAAGAGATGAACCTTATCGCTACACCTTTGATCGACAATGTCAACACATGGACATTGAGCTTCGTAACAGGTAAGGAAGACATCGATGCTAAGTGGGATGAGTATGTTGCATCCTGTGAAGACCTCAACTGTCAGGGACTCGTTGATCTCTATGCAGAGGTTTACGGAAAGTAATAAGATACTTCCAGAATAACAACACAACCATAAATGGAAGAGGACTGTTCCAATCGGGACGGTCCTTTTCTGTGTGTTCCTAAAAAAGAGAGCCCTCGAGGGACTCTCTAAAATTATGATTTTTAACGTGATCTATTTAAACAGAGCGGACGGATTATTGTAACAGATATCTTTTATTACAGAACCCGGTATCTCTTCATCGTTGGGGAAGAGCCCCTTATCGATCTGTTCGCCTATGAAAGAACAAAGGATCCTTCTGAAGTATTCGTGACGGGTATAAGACAAAAAGCTCCTGGAATCAGTGAGCATTCCCGTAAATGCAGGGAGATATCCCTGGCAGGACAAAGACTTTAAATGATCCTTCATGCCGTTCAAATTATCATTGAACCACCATGCGGCACCGTGAACGACATTTCTGAAGCAACCGCACAAAGTGTCAATAACGGCGTTATTGTTCGGATCGAGACTATAAAGGATCGTCTTAGGCAAAGTGTCCTGTTCCGTAAGTTCCGACAGAAGTCCTGAAAGTGGCGTGACGAGATCGGTGCTGCCTGCTATCGAATCGCATCCGCAGTTTGGACCTAAGGATGATCTCATCTTCTCATTGACATCTCTTATGCATCCGAAATGAAGCTGCATGGCAAATCCCGATTCATGATAACGCTTTGCGCAGTGAAGAAGGATAAATGTCTTGTACTTTGCTTCCTCAGAAGATGTCAGAGTAGACGACTTCCTCTTTTTGAAGATATTGGCGACTTCTTCCTCATCTGCCTTCTCGAAAAGGATCTTTTCCATTCCGTGATCTGCGATTCTGCAGCCGAGATCCCTAAAATAAGCGATCCTTTGATCCAGCGAACTGATGAGATCATTGAGACTTTCGATCTTTATCCCGCTTACTTCTGACAGTCGGCTGATGTATGAAAGATAAGAATCCTTTTCGATATCGAGGATCGGATCAGGCCTGAAAGAAGGGAGGACGGTTGTCTTAAAAGACGGATCCTCCTTTATCATCCTGTGCCACCTTAAATCGTCGCACGGGTCGTCAGTCGTGCAGATGACCTCGACTCCTGAAGATCCGATAAGTCCTCTGGCTGAATACTTGTCCGGGTCATCCTTTATCATGGCACACGTCTTGTCCCAGATCTCTTCGGCGTTCCTCTCACTCAATGGCTCGTCGATCCCGAAGTATCTTTTAAGCTCGAGGCAGTTCCAGTGATAGAGGGGACTTGCGACGGCTCTGCCGATCGTCTTAGCCCAGCAGAGGAATTTGTCCCTTGAAGGAGCATCGCCTGTAATATATTCCTCAGCGATGCCGGCTGCTCTCATAAGGCGCCATTTGTAGTGATCACCGGAAAGCCACAACTCCGCAAGGTCAGTAAAATGCCTGTTTTCGGCAATATCCTTAGGGTTGATGTGACAGTGGTAATCAACGATCGGAAGATCCTTGGCATACTTTTCGAAAAGGGTAAAAGCCGTGCCGGAATCAAGAAGAAATCTGTCATTGATGAAAGGTGCCATATAAAACTCCTGTCAGATTATTTGTTATATAATAAATTACAGCAATTTAGTGTTGAATACAATATAAAATGTGCTAGAATACTAGTAGACATGATGAAGAGGTAAGATAATGGATATCAAAGATATGATTCATGAAGTCGGAATAGTTCCGGTCGTTGTCCTCGAAGACAGTAATGATGCACTCCCTCTGGCAGGAGCCCTTCTGGCCGGAGGTATCTGTTTTATGGAGATCACTTTAAGGACGGCTTGTGCTCTCGATTCCATAAGGATAGTTGCGGGAGAATGTCCTGACATGATCGTCGGGGCAGGGACCGTCATCAATAAAGAGCAGGCAAAAGAAGCGATCGATGCGGGTGCGAGATTTATAGTCTCTCCGGGTCTTGATGAGGAAGTCGTCCTTTACTGTAAGGAACGTGGGATATTCTGCTGCCCTGGATGCGTAACGCCGACTGAGATCATGAAGGCGGTATCTTTGGGTCTTGACCTGGTCAAGTTCTTTCCTGCCGGTGTATATGGCGGGATCAAGGCTTTGAAGGCATTGGCTGCACCTTTTACGGGAATAAAGTTCCTTCCGACGGGCGGCATCGATGAAGATAATCTGTCCGAATATGTATCGGCTCCTTTTGTAGCGGCGATAGGCGGAAGCTTCGTCTGTACGAAGAAGGACATAAGAGACGGCGAGTTCTCAAAGATCACGGAAGTTTCAAGATCCGTCGTAGATAAGATATCGGAAGCAAGAAGAGCATAAGGGGGAACATATATGAAGGTCATTACTTTCGGAGAGATAATGCTCAGGCTTAAGACGCCGGAGCACGAGAGATTTTTCCAGACTCCGAGATTCGAAGCTACATTCGGCGGCGGCGAGGCAAATGTTGCCGTATCTTTGGCAAATTACGGTATGGCTTCCGAGTTTCTTACCGTTCTTCCCGACAATGTCATAGGAGACGAATGCATCAGGGAATTAAGGAGATTCGGTGTCGGGACAGACAAGATTTTAAGAGGCGAGGGAAGGATGGGTATCTACTATCTTGAATCCGGAGCCAACCAGAGACCGAGTAAGGTCGTATATGACAGGAGCTATTCTTCAATGGCTCTTGCAACTGAGGATATGTTTGATTGGGACAAGGTCTTCTTCGATGTTGACTGGCTTCATATAACAGGTATCACCCCGGCGATCTCCCAAAACGCGGCAGATCTGTCGGTCAGGGCATGTGATGAAGCAAAGAAGCGCGGCATAACGGTATCCTGTGACCTCAATTTCCGCAAGAATCTGTGGAAGTACGGAGTTAAGGCAGATGAGATAATGACGAAGATCGCTTCCCTGACAGATGTGCTGATAGCAAATGAGGAAGACTGTCAGAAGTCTCTCGGGATCTCTTTGGATGTCGAAGTCGAAGCAGGAAAGCTCGATACGGAAAAATATAAGATCCTCTCAGACAAGGTCCTCGGTCTTTATCCGGATGCCAGGGTCATCGCGATCACCTTAAGAGAGAGCCACAGTGCCGATCATAACGGATGGTCTGCCTGTATCAATAACAGAAGCGAATTCTATGTAAGCCGTAAGTACGAGATAAAAGATATCGTTGACCGTGTAGGCGGCGGAGATTCGTTCGCGGGAGGTCTCATCTATGGCTTAAGGACATATGATGACGATAAGAAGGCGCTTGAGTTCGCCGTCGCGGCAAGCTGCCTCAAGCACTCCATACCGGGAGACTTCAACCGCGTGACGGTAAAGGAAGTAGAGACTCTGATGAACGGGGATGCAAGCGGAAGAGTACAAAGATAAGATAATGAGGTTATTAAGCCTTCTTCATTATAACGGAAAAGCGAGGGTCTGTCTCAGGACGTAAGTCGGAGACAGCCTTTGTTTTTTTCAGCCATTATCTCCGATAGCCTTACAGGGAACGGAACAAGCGTATAATTGTGCGAAAAAAAATAAAAGAGTTTTGCCGATTAGGGATTTTTGTAATATTATAATATCGTTGTCGTATCTATAGGAAATATTGAATATTTACGGTTTATATCGGGTGATATCATGAACAGGGAGCAACTTGACACGCATGCTATGGATGAAAAGCTCAAGGGTGATGTCTTTCCTCCGGAATGGGACAACTTTCTGGATGATGACATTAGAGCCTTTTTTGACGAGCTGTTGAAAGAAACTGGGCAGAAGAAGAGTGAGATAATCCAGAAGGCCAACATCCCGCGCACATACGGGTATCAGCTGATGGAAGGAAGAAGAAGGGGCAAGAGGGATTACTATATCCTTATAGCTGTCGCTATGGGCCTTGATCTTAAAAAGACACAGAGGATGCTCGCAGTAACACGCTGCGGCGGACTGCACCCTCTCATCAAGCGTGATGCTTCGATAATCTTCTCGATAAACCATAATTTTGATGTGATGAGAACATACGAATTTATGTGCAAACTGGGTCTTGATCCGCTGGATGACGGAACGGAAGAATGAGATCCTCATTTGTATGCAATCTGCACACCGGTAATTTCAGATCTCATAGTACAATTCAAAAAAAGCAAAAGCAGACAGGAGTTTTTGTATGGGCAGAATCATTAAAAATGCATGCCGCTACCTGAGCATTGGTCTGATCCTCGTGATATTTGTCACGCAGGGTTGTACATTCACGTCCAAGGCTAAGCCGTCGGCAAAGGAAATCTCACAGAAGTCCTCCGCAGCAGGATACCTTGCTTCGCTCGTTGAGGATACGTCAGGATTTATCGGAGGAGACAGATCCGCGCAGGCCTATATCTACGACAATGCGATCGCACTCTACGCTCTTTCGGAAGCCGGCGCGGTATGGCACGTGGAAAAGCTCGCAGACGCCATAGTCTATGCTCAGGATCATGACAGGACTTTCGGTGACGGCAGACTCAGGAACGTTTATCTGACCGGTGATCCGAGCGAGGATTCCGGACGGGCTCTCTCGTCCAAGTCGGTTCCTCTTCCGGGCTTCTGGCAGAACGGTAAGTGGCTTGAAGATTATTATTCCGTATCGACTTCAACAGGCAATATGGCATGGGTTGTCCTTGCTCTCTGCAAAGCTTCGGAAGTGGCAGGTAAGGATAAGGCGACGGATTATATAACCTCGGCAAGAAAAGGTGCGGATTTCCTCCTGAACTTCATGTCACCTTCCGGAGGTTTCACGGCAGGCTATGAAGGCTGGGATGATGACCAGGTCAAGGCCACCTATAAATCCACGGAACATAATATCGCTTTGATAGCTGCCTATACGGCCATAGCAGGCAAGATCGAAGATACATATCCCGATAAGGCGAGAGAATACAGGGAAGCGGCAGATCACGCCCGCGAGTTTGTTCTCTCGATGTATGACGCGGAAGAGAACTGCTTTTATACCGGTACCGAGGAAGACGGCGAGACTATAAACGTAGGTGTCATCCCTTTGGACGCAAACGCCTTGTCCTATCTGGTCATGGGAGACAGCCTCACACAGCCTGAAGCGATGATTGACTTTGTAAGAACGCATATGTCTGTCGGTGTAGGTTACGATTTCAGCGCAGGGGATCTCGACGGTATCTGGAACGAGGGCACGGCTCAGATGGCTATCTGTTATCTGAAGCTCGGCAACACATCCGAATATGATTCCGTCATGGGATATCTTAAGACACAGCAATACAAAGAGGGCGGTATTCCCGCGGCCGACAGGGACGGTGTCTCCACGGGCTTTCTGATAAGCGGGACCGATGAACTCTGGGAATATGACAACACTTTGAGCATCTGTGCCACGGGCTGGTATGCCCTCGCGCAACTTCAGAAGAATCCCCTTGAGATAAGCTGACCGGTATTTTACGGACTTTTTAAATCGTTATGAGCAGAAAAAGAAACCACAAAAGATATATACCCGAGAACATCGGTAATATGGTATGCGGCGTCCGTCCTCATGTTATTGCGATGCTCATAAATGCGGCTATACATGTCTGTATCTTTTTCGTGTACGGAACTCCCGTAGATCAGCTCTGGCGTTTTATACTCTCATTTTTCTTCTTCATATATCCTTGTTCATTCGTAACGGATATCCTCTGGTCCTTAAGACCTTCGATCAGGAGCATCCTCTCCGGAGAGACACTGATCAACAGAAAGTACTATATGAACATTGCGAGGCGCGAGATCGAATCATCCCGTCTTCTTCCTGTCACGATAAGCATTCCTGTCTATACGGAGGAGAATGAGGTAATATTCGGGACGATCCGCCAGAGCCTCGCCGCAGCTCCGGGCTACCGTGAATACAGCGGCCGTGAAGTAAACATCCTGATATCCGATGACGGTCTTGCTCCGCTCCTCGGAGGAAAAGTAACAAGAGAAGAGATCGACAGGCTCACGGAGCTTTATCATAAGTATCCTTCCAAGCTCTCGAAAAAGGAATTTCAGGCGATCCAGAGGATCATCTTCTACAGGGAAAACAACGTAGGCTTTATCGCGAGACCGGCAAAAGGGAGAGCGGGTTTATTCAAAAAAGCATCAAATCTCAACTATACGCTCCGTTTTATCGAGCAGTCCGTAAGCGATGATCCGGATATCTCCGTAAAGGAAGGCTATTACGAAGGGGATATCAGGACGAATGATATCATTTTGCTCCTTGATAAGGATTCAGGCGTAAAGCCCGGAACACTCGAAGCGATCGTTCCGGAGTTTGCGATCGATGATAAGCTGTCTTATGTTCAGTGTGCTACGGATACGGTAAACCTTCATACGAATTACTACTCGAGAGCTACAGGTCAATTGATCAACGAGCTGTTCCATTTCACATGGCCGTGCAAGGCCCTGCAGGGCTTTTTCGTGCCCCTGGTAGGTCATAATGCCTTTATAAGGAAAAGCCATCTGGATAAGTGCGGAAGATGGAATGAAAACAAGGTCTCGGAAGACTTTGATCTTGCCATAAGGCTCTACTCGATGGGTTATCACGGAAAGTATGCCAAGATACCGGGACTGGAATTTACCGAATATACGAGCGAGAACTTTTCGGAAGAGGCAGGAAAACAGAGAAGATATGCCTACGGCCTTTTTGAGATGATGTTTGACGGAACGGTAAAGCTCGGGAAGACGAGATCCTGCGACCTTCTGTTCATGATCACATATTTCTTCTCGATCATAAACCAGGTATTGCTTCTTCCTACGGTCTTTATGGAGTGTTACTTCGGAAATATCCACCTCCTGTGGGCGGGCTTCCTGCTCTGTGATGCATGTTTTATCCTTCTTCCGTGGCTTAGGAGCCTTATCATGAGAAGGAAGATTCCGAAGGAGCAGCGGGCGAGCATATTGTGCACGGTCCTGATAGCCGTATCTTTTATAAGTAATTCGCTCTCTATCTTCTCGGGTGTCGCATCCTGGTTCTTTAACAAATTCAGACGTAAAAAACGTTCGTTCCCCTCGACAAAAGTCGGTGAAAATGATAAAGGATTAATAGCGGGTATTAAGCTTATCCTGGGTTACATAAAGGGAACATGGATATATATCCCGGTAGTAGCACTATGTGTGGACAGGAGCCTTTATGTTATGACCAGAAGGGGCATAGGTACCGAATCAAGGATCGCGTACTGTTTCATCTTTTTCAGTATCGTTCTTGCTCCGGTCGTATTTACTCCGCCGCTCTTTTCGATAAGGAAAAAGGAAAAAGCCGTTTCAGGGAGATCTAAGGATCAGAAGAATAGCCGGAGGTGGATCATGGAACCGTCTGTGCCTGAAGTAGTCGATACTGCCCTCAGAGACTCTCTGGAGGATGATGTTGCAGCGTTTCTCAAAGGTTACGAGAAAGATCTTGCTGATGAGATCGCAGCAGGGGATTTCCCGGATGAGATCACGGTCAATTATACCGTTGAGGGATGCCTTAAGAAGGACGATGACGGCAAAAAAGAAACGTACCTTCTTAAACGCAGATTGGACGGCATTCAGGCGATATTAAGGATCACGAAGGATTACAAGGCGGAAGATGCCCTTGAAGAAGCGGGTATCCTTAAAAAACTCGATCATGCCGGTATCCCGAAGGTCTATGCGGCTTTCGAAAAGAACAACGTTCATTACCTCATAAGGGAATACTTCGAAGGAAGATCCTTTGACAGTATCATCCGTACCAAGGGTACGCTGCCGGAATCCGATATCTACAGAGTCGCTCTTGAGCTCACGGGTATCCTTAAGTACCTTCATAGTCAGAAACCGCCTGTTATCCACAGGGACATCAAACCGCAGAATATCGTTCTCGGAAAAGACGGAAGCATCAACCTTATCGATTTCGGTATCGCGAGGGAACATAAGAGCGGCAGAAGGCACGATACTTCCATTGTCCTGACGCTCGACTATGCGCCTCCGGAACAGTACGGATTTGACCAGTCCTCGCCTCTTACCGATATCTATGCACTCGGCGTAGTCATGCTCTTTATGGCTACGGGGCAGGCCTCAAAGCCGGAGCTCGGTTTTGAGATCGTAAGTAACGAATTAAGAACTTATTCAAAGATGCGTTGCGTTCGATCCGAGGGACCGTATCAGTAATGTTGAAGAGATCGAAAAATATATAAAGCGTGTAACAGGGAAGAAAAAGAGCACATATATCAAGACTGCCTGCTTCGTTGCAGCCATGGCTCTCCTGATATCGGGATCCTACATAGGAGGAAGGATCCTCGGAGAGAAGACCGGTAAGGATCAGGGCTTCGATCAGGGATATGATGAAGGCTTTGTGCAGGGATATAAGGATGTTCCGGTCTTCATGCTCGGTGAAAAGAGTACTAATCCGGGGAACGGCAATCTTCCTTCAAATATACTTTCTCCGGGAGGAGCTTATGCGGCTTCTTGCGAAGGCGGGATATTCTTTATCAAGGACGGCGATATCTATAAGATGAAGTCTGACGGATCAGACGTAACTCTCTTCTACAGGAGCGGAAAAGCAACAGGTCTCTGTGTTTATGACGGATGGCTTTATTTCTCGTCAGATGAAGACATAACGCAGGTAAATATCTATGATCCCGCAGACCATAACATAACTTACGGCGGAATAGACGGTCAGCTTGTCGTTCTGGATTCCTCTTACTATATCAGGACGGATAAGGAAGTATACTCATTTGATCTGTCGGACTGGTCATTAACTCCGGTCGGAAAGGACTTCATAGAAAAAAGTGCCGATCCGGGTATAGATCCTGAAATATCGGATCTCATATCAGGCTTTGATCCTCTGCAGTTAAGCTACGAGAGCAGAGGCATAGTCATGATAGATCCTGATGATTCCCTTATCTGGATGATAGATCCGGAAGGCAATATAAGGAACAGAGTAACCAAGAACAGAGCACTGGATTTCAATATCTCCGAAGAGTGGATCTTCTACCATAATGCGGACGATCAGGGCAATCTTTGGTGTGTCCGTTTTGACGGCGCAGACGATCACAGGATCTGATGAGAGGGACATAGGATTATGCAGAAAAAAGCACAGAACAAAAAAGAGGATAAGCGCAGGTCCCTTGCCGAGATAGTTGACTCATCAGGTCCTATGGACAAGAGGAAGGCGATGGAGATCATAAAGACGCTCTGCGGTCTTCTCATGGAAGAAACAGGCGTAACGGAAGCCAACATGAAGGTCTTTAATCCTCAGACAGTACTTATATCTTCTGACGGCAAGATCTCATTTCAGAAGGTAAGTGCGGCCGAGGCTTCAAGAGAAGCTTATCTTCCGCCGGAATACGAGCAGGGGCGCACATCAAACGAGAGTATCTATATCTACGGACTCGGAATGCTCCTTCTATATCTTCTGACCGGACAGGATAAAAAATCCGTCATGGATACGGATATAAGAGACAGATCGGTAAAAGATATTATCGACCGCTGCACGGCGCTTGATTCTAAATACAGGTTTCAAAGCCTGACGGAAGTCCATGCCCGTTTAAGACACGAACTGATCCTTCCTAAGAAGAACCTGAAGAGATTCTTTATAGCGGTGATCATCTGCCTGGTTGCGGGAACTTCTGTCTACATGTACCTCAGAGGAAGGAACACGGGTGACATGAAGGGCTTATCGGAAGGATACGTAAACGGCTACAGGGATGGTTACGACACAGGCATAAAAGATGCCCCCGGAATCGGTATCGAAGAGATAACGGTTCCTGATAACTACGGCAATTTCCAGGGTAACCTAAGTTCGGAAAACGGTGCTTTTGCCGTCGTGGCCAAAGATCAGATCTTTTTCGCGAGCGAAGGGTCTCTTTATAAGATGGATCCTTATTCCAAGGATACCGAAAAGGTAGTGGAGCATTATATCATTACCTGCCTGAACTACCATAACGGCATGGTCTACTATAACACTGAAGATGAGATAATCCGGTATGACATCAGGACAGGTAAGGAAGAGACCGTAAGCGATACATTAAAAGGGGATTTTTCTATCTTTGACGGAGTCATGTACATTGATGACGAAAAGAGCGGAGGTTATATCTACAGCATAGATCTTGATACACTCGAGACAAAGCAGCTGAATTCCAAGACGGATGTGGATTATCTCAATGTCACATCAGGCAAGATATTCTATTCGGATCCGGAAAACGGGAACAGGCTTTACACTTCGGCTCCTGACGGAGAAGGAGAGAGCAGACTGTTAAGCAAAGCCGCAAGCGGAGTCTCCGTCATCGGGGATAAGGTCTACTGCCTCTCTTCAGGGTATGAAGAAGAGGGGGAGACAAATATCCTTACGTTAATGAGCACGGACGGAGGAGATATGGAGATCCTCACGAACCAGCCTGTGTCAAGGTTCGTCCCTACGGAAAACGGTATCTTCTATATCTCGTCATCCACAGGTTACCT
>JAILNZ010000170.1 GCA_024691135.1 Clostridiales bacterium | reverse complement strand
AGCATGCTTTGAAATAGAGTTTTCCACATTTTCGAGGGTTGGAGACTGTTTTTGAGAGCTTTTCTAACGAAAAATGAGAGAGTTTTACACATTTTAAAGGGATGCCCCCAAGTGAATTCAATCACTTTTGAGACATCCCCTGTCATTTCATTTATGATCTCATTATTCATAATAGTAAGTCGTCGTCTCAGAACTGTTAGGGTTGCTATACACAATCTTAGTGATCCTGCCCTCTGAATCCTCTTCGTAGGTCCACACTTCAACCCATTTATCATCTGAAGGTGAGTAGTATTTCACGATACGGTTCTTCTCATCATATTCCTTATCATACTCAGTAGTAAAGTTGCCCTCACTCCAAAGATGGGTGCAAAGCATCTTAACTTCGTTTCCCTGATCATCATATTCATAGGTGATCTCGATATTATCCTCCGCAATATACTTGATCAGCTTGCCGTCTTCGTCATAGTAATACTTGAAAACACCTACGGCCTCGAAGCCTTCATCTTTCGGAATATCAATATGCTCGACATCCTTCAAAGTCTCAACATATTCAATCTCATATCCCATCTCGTCATACTTATGAGTAATTATAAGGCGGTATCCGAGTGAAGTGCATCCGTCTTCCTCCACATCCTCATACCTGTTATCCTCAGATATGAGCTTATCACCGTCATATGTAAAGATCGTCGTCTCCATAAGATTGCCGTCGCTGTCCTTGACGATCTTACTCGTCAGAAGATCACCGTCATATTCATAATCAGTGATAGAAACCTGCCCATAATCAAAAGTCGAGGTTTCCTTGATCAGCTTGTCTCCGTCATATTCATACTCGGTCACTTCCTGATACTCGTAACCCATGTCTTCTCTGTAACCGTCATAGGTAAGCTTCACGAGCACTCCGTCCTCATACTCATACACAGACTTTGTCGCAGGTGAATCAGGCTGTCCGTACCACTCGGAAACAACCTCTTTCTTCACAAGTCCAACAGGCTCCGTCGGTTCCGGCGTCGGTTCAAACGGCTTATTCGGAACGATCCTGTCATCGTTTGCCTCAGTCTCCTCCGTGACCTCAGTGTCCTTCGACTCAAGCTCTGTTTCCTCCGAACTTTCTTCAGATTCCTCAGACTCTTCGACAGTCGTGGTCTCTTCTGCCTTAGTCTCCTCAGTTTCCTTTGCCGCCTCACTGTTACAGCCGGCCATCACACCTGCCACCATCACAAGGCTCAAACTTACTGCGATAAGTTTCTTCACAATGTATCCTCTTTCTTTCATGGATTTTCTCTTACTACTCCTATGAAAGAGATATTATTGTAAAAGAAGTTACCTGTCAATCACTCCGGAAACCGCTTGTTTATCATCTTACCCGCACGGTTTTGCAGCAAAACAGGTCTCAATTTTGCTTTCATTTGAAAGTGTCTTAAGCGTAGTAATAGTATGTTTTCGATAAGCCAAATTCGGGCAAATAATGATTGAAACGCCTGCAGGGGCGTTTCTTTTTGTGATGGTATAATTAGAGATATAGAGTGCCGGATCATTTAATCAGCAGTAATAAAGGATAAGGATTATGTTGGACTTAAATAAATTGAATAAAGATGCAAGAATTGTTTTCCTGTTATTATTGTCTCAGTTGATTCAGGATAAGCTGGCTGATTCGAAAGGTTACGAATTAGCCATAGAGGCATTACGGAATTGTTGGGACTGGCTTCTTTATAAAAATATAGAGGGCTTCGATCTGTATCATTATTTGGGAAATGATGACGGATATGACGTTACAACATTTACGTTGCTCCCCGGACAACCGGAAGAAGAGGAAAAAGCATGGATATGTATTGATGTTGTTCTTTCGATAACGATTTATTATGCATACGAATTTGAAAACCGGAGAGTTTTTCCGGAAGATATTGAAAGTCTTCGTGTTGAAGAAGAAATGGACAAAACACTAGAGGCCTTTTGGAATTCTTTTACCGAGCTTTATAAGAATGCTGCCACCGTAGATAGATTGTTTGCCTTTATGACAGCGAATTATCCGAATGGGTCAGATAAGAAGATCAACAAAGAAGACTTGAAGGAATGTTTTGATCTTATTTCCTGCAGTTAATATGCAATCTGCGTAATTTGATAACTCCGATTATATGAGGAGCTGCCTCATCTGCCTGAGACAGCCCCTCTTCAAAAACTACGGATTATTTTTTCCTGGCGGTGATCATGTACCTGTGCGTCGTGCCTTCGATAACACCGTCCCTCTCGATCTTCTTCTGAAGATCCAGGAGCCTGTCGAGACACCTGTCAACGGAGAAGTCAACAAACTCCCATTCGATGACCCGCGCGAACCAGACGAAAGCACCCACATCGTAGAACCTGATCGGCGTGAACACTTCACCTGACTCCAGGATCTCGAATCCCGCATCTTCGAATGCCTTCTTCCTGCTTCCGAGAAAGAGTTCCTGACCTTCAAACAGCGGGTGCGCGCCCGGAAGCACCATCTCCACCAGATCGCGGTCGTTGTCCCCGCCGACCTGCTGGGTCACAAAATACCCGCCCGTCTTAAGGACCCTTCTTATCTCGACCGGATCAAAGTCGCCGTGCCTGTTGGTCATTATGTCGAAGGTCCCGTCCTCGAACGGCAGGCGTGACGCGTCATTACATTCCCTGAAGTCGATCCCCAGAGGCGTCAAAACTTTCCTGCAAAGTTCCACGTTCGGCGGGTAGCCTTCGGTCGCGGAAGTCATGTCGTACGGATGCCCGAATGACATGAGGACTTCGCCTCCGCCCGTGTCATAGTCCAGAAGGCGCATGTCGGGCCTTAAGTACTTCCGGACCAGCTTGTCATAATCCCACGGGATCCCCTGATCGGATTCAAATCGCCCGTCAAGATGCGAGAAATCCCAGCCCTTGATGTGGGCGATCTTCTCTTCTTCTTTCCAAATTCTTATTAATCCTTCTTGTTTCATTTCTGCGTTCCTTTCTTTTTCGAAAAAAATAACTGAAAGGTGCAGTTCCTGACAACATATCTGTCAATTATCCTCGGTACAACCTGCTGTCAGCATTAGAACTGCACCGAGCAAATAATTCGTGTCATCCTTTTTCACTCCTGTTCAAGTTGATGGGTATATTATAACGTCTCGCGAGACTTTTGGGGATAACTTACATAATAGCGAAGGGGAGGCGCCCGTCACCCAGACTTCCTCCCCCGTTCTTCTATTTACCATCCCTGATCCAAAAGCCAGTTGTTGAGCCGCCTCTCGCGGTCCTTCTCATCAGCGGAAGTATCGTTTATGTACTCGCCCTTGATGTTGCCGTCGACGATAAACAGCACCCTCGAGCATCTCGATGCAACCTTGGAGTCGTGCGTGACCATCATGATCGTCATCCCCTCCTGATTGAGCTTGACGATCTCGTCCATGACCTCATTTGAAGAGGCCCTGTTCAGCGATCCCGTCGGCTCGTCCGCAAAAAGGATCTTCGGCGAATTGATGAGGCTCCTGCAGATGCACGCGCGCTGGAGCTGACCTCCCGAGACTTCGTTAATGTCGTTGTCGGCGACGTCGATTATCCCGAGCTTGCGCATCAGTTCCTCACCCTTATTGATCTTCTCTTCCCTGGTGCCGCCCTTCCTGCTCTCGTAAGCCGGAAGAAGGATGTTGTCGAGAATCGTCAGGTTCTTCATCATATACATCTGCTGGAAGATGAATCCCATCTTATCCAGGCGGATCCCCGCGAGCTCATTCCCGTTCACTGACGTTATATCCGTCCCGTCAAAAACGACCGTCCCGCTCGTCGGCTGGTCCATCCCCGAGATCGAGTAGAGGAGCGTCGACTTGCCCGAACCCGACGGCCCCATGATCGCGACCATCTCGCCCTCATCGACCTTGAGGTTGATGTTCTTCAATACGTTTATCTGTCTCTTGTCAACGACATATGTCTTGCACAGGTCCCTGATATCCATTACTGTAGCCATTTTCTTTTCTCTCCTTCTCGAAAACTTATTCTATACTTGCCGTGTCCCTGCACTTGATCTTCTTCGTGTAGAGAGCCGTGACAAAAGCCGTGATCACCGTTACCGCCAGTATGACTGCCGGGTATGCCATAAAGCACCTCAGGATGTCATACTTAAAATCTATCTTCTTCGCACCCATCATTCCGAAGATCGGGCTGATCGCAAGTTCCGTTACCGGGATCGACAGACCTACGGCGATCAGCATCGCGACGGCTGCCGCGATAAAGAACCTGAACACGTGCCATCTGATGACCGCGGAATCCTTGAATCCGACCGCCTTGGTGATCGCGATCTCGCTCTTCTCGTCAGCGATGAACGATCTCTCCATGAGGAGCGTGATGAGTACCACAACGATCAGAACGATGACCAGAAGGAGCCTTGCAACCGCATTCATTATGTCGTAGACCTTTACGCTGTCGGCAGAGAATTCGGCGGCAGTCTGGACTTTGTCGTTGCCCGTCATATCCTTGATCTTCTCTATCCTCTCACCAACGGTCTTCTTGTCCGGATTGTCCGTGAAGTCCAGTCTGAACTCCATCGGAGTCTTAAGATGCGTGAAGTCCGTCTGTGCATCCTGATGAAGGAGTATGACCTTGCCCAGATCGTTCATCGACTGGAACTTCGCAGTAATGAGCATCTCCTCCGGGCCGTTTCCGAAGTCCATCGTCACGGTATCCCCGATCTTTGCCCCCGTAAGTTCCGTGAACATATCGGTTATGGCGATCTCATTTTTATTGGACGGCGCGAGACCCTCGCTGTAAATGAAATCGTCGACCGTGTTGTTCATATCCTGCTCACAAGCATAGTTGTAGCTTTTTCCCTCGTAGCCTACCTCATAATTGTAGAGAAGGGATATATATGCCTTGCACGGCATTCCCGCATCGGTATATTCCTTTTCCATCTCATCAAGCCGCTCCTTGAGCTCCTCCTTGCCCTGCCCGTTCATATACGACATGGACTCGGCCACATCCGTGATGTAAACGTCTGACACAGGCCCGAAAAGGTGGACCAGTTTCTCGCTCTTCATCGTATTCGCAGTATTGACGATGACGAGTATGAGGAGTGTGCACAAAGAGAATGTAACGATCACCGTTACGAATCTTTTCGGGCTGCTGAGGATATCATTGACAGCCATGTAAAGTGACGGGCGGACCTTGCTCTTCGAGATCCTGATGCCGCCCTTCCTCCTGAACCTCTCGCCCGTCTGCCCAGACCTGATCG
This sequence comes from Clostridiales bacterium, assembly GCA_024691135.1. GTDB lineage: Bacteria > Bacillota > Clostridia > Saccharofermentanales > Saccharofermentanaceae > Saccharofermentans. Next base: position 2,348 of record JAILNZ010000170.1, on the reverse strand, counting down.
CATCGATCGGTGCGAGCTTTCTGACCTTGCCCGTGATCAGATACGCGGACAGTATAACGAGGCAGGCAACAGCCACCGCACCGATGATGTTCCACACGATACCGAGCCCCGATCCGAGGACCATATCCCTCGAGACCGAATACAGCAGCGCCTTGCCGAACGGAATGCTCAGGACAGATCCGATAACGGACCCCGCGACCGCGATGACCGCGTACTTTGTAAGGTAGAGCGTCCTTATCTTCCTGTTCGTGATACCGATCGCCTTCATGACTCCTATCTCTCGAAAATCCTCGCTGATCGAGAAATTGATCGCGAACCTGAGCACCAGGAATGACACTATCATGAGGCATATGCTCAAAATGACCACAACAAAAGCCACGATGAGGTTCATGATGAAAGCCATCTTAAGTGTCGATACCGGGTAGGAATACCCGACTTTTTCGAGCCCGCTCAAAGCAGATCCGACTGCCGACGTATCATCCGTATGAATGTAGAAGATCTCTCCGCCGTAGTAGTTGTAGCAGATCTCATCATCAAGGAACTTCTGAAAATCCTTATCATTCAGTATGAATCTCGTATTTCCCATGAACTGCGACCCCAGGAAAGCATCCTTAAACCCGCTCTGGATCTCATAAGTCTCCTCAACGCCGCCCTGCTTGATGACTATCTTATCCCCTGCAGCAAGCCCGTTGTCTCTCAGAAATTTATTCGTGATCCTTACCTTGCCCTCATCGACCGTCGTGATCTCCCTGTTATCCTGATCGAAGTACTTCATGCCGCGCCCGCCGATCGACAGGACGATCCCCGTATTGGTAACGTCAAATCTCTTCCCCGTCTCGTTAAGGATATTACCCTCCGCGCAGTAAACGACCATTTCCTTCTTATAGCTCTTCACCTCCGGAACGGACTTGACCTTGTCCTCCATCAGCCCGACGGCGCCTTCGCCCATCGAGATCAGCTGATAGTCGCCGATCTCGGCCGTCCTGAACTGGTAGCCGGTCCCGTTGAACGCCGCGACAAGGTTATTCAGCCCGCTCGCGAAAAACAGACTCGCGATTATTACGAACAGAAACAGAATGATATTCATCGTCTTGTTTCTCTTGATATCTTTTTTCAGGATTCTTCCAAACATATCGTTTCCCTCTTTTCCGATCTTGACCCCATCATACAAAACAATTTCTTAAACAATCATTAAATCCAGTAAGCCCCTGAAAACACGCCGTTTCCCTTGTCTCATATAAGCCCTTGCCACCCGCACACAAAAATCCCAAGATTATTACGTCGCCTCCCTCCATCCCCCTCCCTATAATGCTCGAAAACGCGCCCTTCCGCGCTAATAAGATACAAACAATCTAACTTATTCAAAATAATATAATAATTAATAAATGTTGTTATTTTGCTTCAAACTATCTTGATATGTCCTCTCTAATGTCTTATTATGAGAGAGATAAAGGAAGGTAGAAATATATGGAAAATAGTGAGAAAAGGACTGCTCTCCAACAACGTATCGAATCTGTGGAATTGCGCAAGGAAAGCCTCTACCGCTACTATGATGAAGCGGAAGACAGCATGAGACGGTCCTTGGCCAGAAGTGAAGAAGCTCTCAATAACAAGTACTTACGACCCGATCAGTTGCAGAGATTTTATGATCTGCATGAAGAAGGCAGGAAATATGCCAGAGCTTTATCAGAAGAAAGAGAAGAACGCCAATACGAATTAAAAAAAGAGATGGACAGATACCAGGAAGAGTTGCAGGTATTAGAGGAAGAAGAAGGACGGAAGGAGAAGGATCAAAATGAAGAGTTCCGATTATATTAAGAAGAGTGATGTTATCAATAAGGCAAACGAAGCCATTGCCGTACTGCAGAAGAACCAGTCAGATCTGGCCAATTCCAATAAGATCTGGTTGAATATTATGTCAAATAATATTATAGTCGGACAGATCGGTGATCAGCTGATCACTCATCTGCTGTCCATAATCAGTCTTAACTCTGCTTTTTCCAACCTGCTCCAGATGGATATTCAAGACTATAGACATCTGATCAATTCTGTATCGACCTTGTCAGATGACAAATATGACGGATCCGTCATAGTCAAGCAATATGAACAATTTGACAGCTCATACAGATCCGCTTTAAATGCGGCCAATGATGCCAACAACATAAATCTTACCGGTCTGACAGGTGATGAATTGCAAGAGGCACAACATAAGAAACTCATGGGCCCTTATTATGAAAGAGAAGCTTCATTATATAAACAAACACGTGATGAATACGGAGCACTGATGGCTGAGTTCGATGGGATTCAAGCTTCAACATCCACCCTTTTTACAGAGAATAATAATCTGC
>JAILNZ010000157.1 GCA_024691135.1 Clostridiales bacterium | reverse complement strand
ACGGAAGCTGCCAGCTCCCTTTGGGCTGATACTATCAAGACGACCGGAACCACAACCGGCTTTAAGACTATATCATGGCCTGTCCTGGGGTGTTTGCTCCTGGCGTGGGCCTTCGCATATGTCTGTATCCGTAACGGCACGACCTCTGTAGGAAAAGTCGTTAAGTTTACGGTATCGCTTCCTGTTATCTGCCTTCTCATAATGGCAGTCCGCGGTATGATGATGCCCGGTGCCATGTCAGGCTTTGCGAAGCTCTTTGTTCCTGACTGGTCGGCTCTTTCCGACTCCAATCTCTGGGTCGATGCCATAGGACAGGTATTCTATTCGCTTTCCACATCCATGGCGATCATGTTCGCTTACGGATCGTTCCTTGATAAGAACTCAAATATTGCAGTTGATACGCTGATCATTGCTTTTTCGGACATGCTCATCAGTATTCTTGCCGGTATCGTTATGTTCACGACGATGGCCGGTGTCGGAATGCTCGACAATATGTCTGCATCAGGCATCGCGACTGCCTTTATCATCTATCCTCAGGCGATCGTCAAGATCTCCGGAAGCGGTATCTTCAACATGATCTTCGCGTTCATCTTCTACTTCTGTATGATAACTCTCGCCATCGACTCGCTCTTCTCCATCATTGAAGGCGTCGCGACTGCCATATCCGACAAGTTCAAGCTCAATAAGAAAAAGACAACGCTCGTGCTCTGTATCGTTGAAGGCCTTATCAGTATCATATACGTTACGGGCGCCGGCCTTGCGGTCCTCGATATCGTCGACTACTTCATCAACAGTTATACGCTTATCCTGACGGGTGTCCTCGAGATGATCGCCGCAGGCTGGTTCTTCAAGACCACAAAGATCCTCGAAGAGCTCAACCGCAATACCAAAGGATTTAAGATGCCGAAGTGGTGGTTCATCCCGTCAATCAAATTCATCTCGCCTGTTGTCCTCGCGGGTCTGTTTATCTGGAACCTGGTCAATCTGATAAAGGGCGGCGGTATCTACGGCGCTGACTCCGACTATTCGCTCAAGGCCAACATCATCTTCGGATGGGCACTCGTGGCTCTCATCCTCTGCTCCGGCCTTATCGTTAAGCTGATCGTCAGGATCAAGTCAGGTTCGGGATACGAAGAAGACGACCGCACATGGGATGAGCTTTCCCAATGATCCGATTATTACGGACCGGATTGCCTTTAAGGCAGTCCGGTTTTTTTGTGCAACGAAAACCACGCGATAGTCGCGTGGTTCCATAGAGCTTAAGCGATGAACAAAAAACTCCCGATGTATAATTTCAACGTGACCTGCCAGTTACGTAGAAAAAAACATCAGGAGGTAATTATGTCAGATAGAAATACCGACGCCCAAAGTCTAGCACACACAAAATGGAACTGTAAATACCACGTGGTATTTGCGCCAAAGTACAGGAGGAAAGTATTCTTCCAGGAAAAGAGAATGGACATCAGAGAAATAATACAAAAGCTCTGTCAGTGGAAGGGAGTAGAGATACTGGAAGGAGAAATATGCCCCAATCACATACATCTGCTGCTGAGCATTCCGCCCAAAATGAGCGTTTCGAGTTTCATGGGATACTTGAAGGGTAAGAGCAGTCTGATGATCTATCAGAAATATGGAAACATGAAGTTCGCATATCGAAATCGCGAATTTTGGTGCAGAGGATATTACGTGGACACAGTGGGGAAGAACACAGCGGCCATAAAAAGTTATATCGCTAATCAGTTGAAGCGAGATAAAGAAATGGATCAACTGACACTGTTCGATCCAAACGACCCATTTATGGGTGGCAAGTAACCCATAGCGTGGCTGGCAGGCCAATAAAAAGACACACATGTGTGTGGCTAGTAGTATTAGGGCTATGCCCGAAAATGAAAAACCACCGGCTAGGCCGGTGGATGTTTATTATGGTTTCCTTACATCGGATGTAAGTTCAATTTGCCCGGGTCTTGTACTAAGATTAGAGCGTAAAAGAACGGAGGAAAATACATGAAACCGATACTTAAAATTGAATCACTTAAGAAATATTACGGCAGACAGGATAATATCACCCGAGCCATTGACGGAATAGACCTTAATGTTATGGAAGGTGAATTCCTGGGAATAATGGGTGCGAGCGGTTCTGGTAAATCGACACTTCTTAACTGTATTGCGACTGTTATAAAGCCGACAGGCGGAACTATAGAACTTAACGGACAGAATCTCTCCAAACTCGGAGGCCGGAAACTGGCTGAATACAGAGGAAAGGAGATTGGTTATCTTTTCCAGAATTTTGAACTCGTAGACAATCTGACCGGTCGCGAAAACATCATGCTGCCGATATCTCTTCATGGCGGAAAGGCTGCTTCTGAGGAGAGGATGAATAAGCTTATCGATTATCTTGAGATCGGGCAGATCGTGGATAAGTTCCCTTCGCAGATGTCCGGAGGCGAAAAGCAGAGGATAGCGGCGGCAAGAGCAATGATACTTAATCCGAAGATCATTCTTGCAGACGAGCCGACGGGTGCTCTGGATTCAAAGAATGCGAAGCTCCTGATGGGCAAGCTTGAAGGTCTTAATTCCGAAGATAATGCGACGATACTCCTGGTCACTCACGATTCGAATGCAGCCAGTTATTGCAGCCGTATCTTGTTCATACAGGACGGCAAGATATTCCATGAGCTCAGAAAAGAAAAAGAGACCGAATCCAGACATGATTTCTATGAGAGGATAATCAAGGTTATGGCGCAGCTCGGAGGAGGATCTGCAAATGTTCTCTAAGCTAATCATAAGAAATACCAAGCGAAGCCAGAAGGAAAACCTCCTGTTTATGAGCTCGCTCGTAATATCGATAATATCTTTCTATGTTGTTCTTTCACTTAGGAATCAGGATGTTATCCGCTATATTGAATCACTGGAAAGTGATGCCATCAATAAGCTTCTGATGATGGTAACGGCTCTGTATGTATTCACGTTGACGATCCTGTTCTTCTTGATCTATTATGCCAGCAAGTATCAGATCGAGCGGCGAAGTCACGAATTGGGTGTCTATCTGATGATGGGAATGAAGAGGGGCAAACTCTTTTTCATGCTCTTTGCAGAAGATATCGCCAGTTCTCTGATTGCTCTGGGTATTGGACTTCCGGTAGCTGTTCTTTGTTCTGAACTAATGAGCCTTATCTCCGTTAAGCTCGTCGGCATAGGTTTTATAGAGCACAAAGTCTCGCTTGATTACAAGGCTATGGGAATGACATTGCTCGGCTTTTTGATCATCAAGCTCGCGGCTTTTTTGAGGATAAGCTTCTCTCTTTTTCGAAAAGAAGTCGGAACACTTCTCCAAGATGCGCCTGATACCGTTAAGAGACAAAAGCACCCGGCACTTTATCTGATATCGTCTTTGATCGGAATAGCATGTCTTTGCTGCGCTTACTATATGTCTATAAAGGGATATGCGTGGCTGACGCCCGGCAGAATGTTGATCACCGTATGTGTGGGCCTTGCGGGTACTTTCCTGCTGTTCTGGGGCATGAGATTCTTCATCGGTATCATTGCGGGCAGGATCAGAAGTTCCGGAAAGCTTCATGTGTTTACGTTCAGACAGGTTCAGGATACTGTTATCTATAAGTCAGGTACCATGGCGGTATGTTCTCTTCTTATCCTCTTTGCGCTTATCTGTCTCGGTTCGGGCGTCGGATTATACTTCTCTTATGATCTTTACGAGGGTCATATAATGGATTACACGTTCAGATGTGACAGGGCGTTGACAGAGGAAGAGATAGAAGAGCTGAAAGATAAGGGAGACTTTGACGAAAAATACTGGCCCTGCACAGTTGATGATGTCAAAGATTTTCTTAAAGAGAAAGATGTCTATGACAGGTTCTCCTTCATAGATGAGCTTCGTATCGGGCATGTGAAGCTCGAAGAAGATGCAGATATCAGAGATTTTGATGTCTATAACATGGATAATGCCATGGCGATTTACAGGAACTACAGTGACCATTTTGTTTACGGAGATACTGAAAACTACGAGAAGTATCCGTATCTCATAAGACTCAGCGACTATAACAAGATATTGATCAACGCCGGCAAGAAGCCTATTAGCCTTAAAGAAAACGAATTAAGTGTTTATATGGATGGCAGTGCGGGTAGAGATGAGACGATAGAAATCTTTTCGAAGGTAATGGAGGAACATCCGGAAGTTAAGCTTTGCGGAGAATCATTTTATCTGACGGGAACAGTTCATACTGAATCTATCGTAGCAGATTATCTTTTGTCTCCGGCTTATTCGTTGATCGTTACGGACGAAGTTTTCGACAGGCTGGCACAGGATAATTATGTAAGTTATCTTAACGGTATACTTGATCCTGATAAGTATGTTGACGGAAATATCTTCCGGACTTTCGACGAGATCAACGGGATTATCGATGCAAGCGGACGAGATGATTTCAATTATGAATCGTATCTGAACAACATGGGAAGACAGCTGTTCTATCTTGTCGGAGCTAGCTATGTCACGGTTTATCTTGCTCTGATATTCCTGGTGATCGGTAATACGGTCCTCGGAGTACAGTTCCTCATGAATCAGAAGAAGAGCAGCAAGAGATATAAGACGCTGATCAAGCTCGGTGCGGATCATAAGATGCTCTGCGGCACATCTTCGAAGCAGATCAACTGGTTCTTCGGCATTCCGGTATTTGTTGCTACCGTAAGCTGTATATTCGGTATCAGAGGACTTTATACGGGAATATTATCTTCAAGGACCAAGACGGCAATGTCTGACATCATGCAAATTGCCGCGGTTGTTATTCTCGTATTGATTTTGATAGAATGTACCTATATCTTCCTGGTCAAGAGGACCAGTTTCAAATACCTGAAGAGCCTGATGGATCCTGAGAGGGAGGAATAAAACTTGAAGAGGATTTGTGTTGTTGAGGATGAGGAACTCGTAAGAGAAGAATTATCTTCAATGCTCGAGAAGAGCGGATATATCGTAAGCACCGTCGACTCGTTCGATGATGTTACTTCCGATATCCTGAAGTCTTCTCCCGATCTTGTCCTTCTCGACATCAATCTGCCTAACATGAGCGGCTTTCAGATCTGCAGGGAACTTAAGAACAAGAGTTCCGTTCCTGTCGTCATCCTCACATCGAGAGATGACCTCAGGGACGAACTTAATGCCCTGGAGCTGGGTGCCGATGAGTTCATGACGAAGCCATACCGCAAGGAGAGGCTTCTTCTGAGGATATCCAATGTCCTGAAAAGATATGAGGGAAGATCCAACCTGATCGAGGGTCCGGGATTTCTCCTCGATAAGCTGACATATACTCTCTACATTGACGGAACTTCCGTTATCCTTCCCAAGAACCAGGGAAAGATAATCGAGGTCCTGCTCCGGAAAAGGGGAGAAGAAGTAAGCAGGCAGGAGATATCAGAAGAGGTATGGGGTACTTCGGAATTTATCGATGAAAATGCGCTTCAGGTCAATCTCACGAGACTTAAGAAGACTATGGCGAGCCTTAATATGAACTGTACTGTTGTTGCGGTCCGTGGCAAGGGTTATAAGATAGTCGAGCTGGAGGAATGATGAGAAAGTTTTTCCTGGCGGTTAAGAAGAATATCTTTTGGTTCATAGTCCTTATACTGACCGATATCTTTTTCATTATCGGACTTTGGGCTACCGATTACAGGGCTCTGGCGAGATTCTCGGTAGCGCTGATACTTTTCTCGCTGATATTATTTGCCGTTGCCTGCATTTATTCGGTACATAAGAGCAACAAGAGGGACGAGGCATTTATCATGCTTCTCGATTCTCCTACAAAAGAGAATCTGGATTATCTCAAGGACGTCACGGGACATACTTCTGATGAGAGTGCCGACAGGCTATTTAAGGTCCTTAACGATTATAACGATTCGATAGATAAACTGACGGTAAGCCTTGATGATCATGAGGAATATACCGAGTCATGGGCTCATGAGATCAAGACGCCGATAGCGCTTCTTACGATGCTCCTCGATAACCATGGATCGGGGTTTGCACCTGATCTTAAGTATAAGATGGAATACATAAGATGCCGCTTGAGCGATTCT
>JAILNZ010000137.1 GCA_024691135.1 Clostridiales bacterium | reverse complement strand
ATTCGCATCGATTACTTCCTGATCAACATATACATATTTGCATGAACCGTCGACCCAGACGTAATACCCCGTCTCACCGTCATATTGAAATGTTTTATCGCCGACTACCTTGACATCATCTGCAAATACCGCAAAAGGGAGCGAGCAGATTGTGAACATGATACACATAAGAAGTGCTATTAAATGTGAACTCTTACTATGTCTCATAACTTCCTCCATAATGAAATAGCATTTCTGCAAATGGCTATATTACCACTCATTACGGATTCTAGCACATAACGACTTGTTATACATCAAAGGATTTTGTTATATGGTGACATATTTTTGTCACATTTTTTCACTTTTGTTCCAAAAATCTCCCCTGCTTGAAAACGGTCATCATCTCATTAGTCAGACTGAGATTATTCGGCTGGAGCACGATATCCTCCCTTTTGACCCATTCGGCAAATCTGAGTTCTTCTTTGTCCATCTTTATCTCATCGTCCCCGTCAACATAGCAGAAGAAACCTGCAAGGATATCGGATACGACACCCCAGGGCTGTGATTTATAGTACCTGATGTTCCTGACACGAAGGCCGCACTCCTCCATGACTTCTCTTCTTACTGTATCTTCCAGTGACTCGCCGATCTCGACAAAGCCCGCCACAAGCGCATTATGTGCATACCCTGTCCTATAACCCGTGAGAAGCAGTTTATCGTTATTGATGACTCCCACTATAACAGCCGGGTTGATCCTGGGATATATTTTGTTCCCGCAATCAGGACAGGTCATTGCGCGCTCTTTTTTATCGAAAACATTCCTTTGCCCGCATCTTCCGCAGAACCTGCTGTTCTCGTACCATTCATGAAGATGAAATGCCGTGAATGCCTCAAAGATCCCCGTCGTCGTCTCGGTCTTGAGTTTTCGAAGGTCGCGGGAAGACATATACTCAAAGCCCGGAGGGGTCTTCGTAAGATCTGTTGTTATGAAGAAATCCCTGCCGTCAACGCTGAAGATGTATTGTGTCTGCGGAATGTTTTCGAGATCGGAAAGGACAGGAAAGATTATCTCTTTTCCGTTATATGAGGAGAGGAGGCAGGAATCCTTAAACACCATGATGTATGAGCCTGATGACGGCTGAATGTCCTTGAAACTGATGTCGATATTTGACGGGAATATATCCTGGATCATAAAAACCTCGCAAAAAAAGATTATCGGTGCCACGCGAAATGACACCGATAATTATACTACATATCAAAAACGGAACCGATGAAGCTTATTCGATACAGACGAGTTTTCTGTCCTTGATAGCCTGTGTTACCGATATCTGATACATTTCGCCTTTATCGCCGTAAGCTACTAAGTATTTGCCCTTATAGAGCTTAACGATCTGTCCTTTTTTGAGAGTAATGTATCTTTTGCTTCCTGACGAAGTATAGTAACAGAATGTTACGTCTTCTTTTACCAGATAATGTACCCATTCCTTCTCTTGTCTGGGAGCCGAGGCAGCAAGGACATTGGTTTTGCCAAGCGAACTGATGCTCTTAGGAGCCGTAAAATATACACCCAAGAAGCAGGATAGTGCCAATACAAAGCAAAGCAGTTTCTTCATTTTTTATTCTCCTTTTCATTTACAATTCAGGCAGGATATCTGCCATATTTTTGAGTTTATATTGGCATGACGATAATGTCAACAAACCGACAAGAACAGAAAAGATGTCCCGTGCGGATAAGACCGCTTACGGGACACCCTGAAGATTCATTTAGGCTGACGTTTATTCGATACAAGCAAGATATCCGTTACTTATCTGGCTTGATACACCGACACGGTACTGCTCTCCGTTGCTGCCTGGTACGATAAAATATGATCTGTTATAAACAAGCACGCTCTGGTATTTTTTGAAAGATACGCTTCTCCTGCTTCCAGATGAGGTATAGTAGTAAACAGTAAAAGCTCTTGTAGCCGCAAACCATTCCCTGTCTTTCCTTGCAGCAGCACAGACCTTTGTTCCTGCAATTGAACCTGCGCTCTTAGGAGCCGTAAAATATACGCCCAGGAAGCATGTCAAAGCCAAAACACAACACACGAGTTTCTTCATTATTTTGTTCTCCTTTTCCGGTTATTATGTAGGGAGATCCCCTTCATTACGGAGTTTATAGTGCTGTGTCGATAATGTCAATAAATCATCATGGATCGTCAGATGTCAGGATGATGCGGCTGCCGCAGACGCTGCCGCCGTTGAAGTTGCACAGGCTATCATTGCCATCTCCTGGGCGATTATCGTGCTTATTATAGATCTTACCGCAGCATCACTTATGTTCTTTCCGAACTTCTTGGAATATGTCTCGAGAACGATGGCCGCAGCTATGACTCTTCTCATCTTCTTGCCAATGGCGAGGTTACCGAGGCCTCTTACCGCACCGAGATATTTCTCGGCTTCCTTCATCTCGCAGATGACAGGAACGATCTCATCTTCTTCGAAAACATACGCCAGGACTCCCTCTGCAGGAAGGCTCATTCCCTCGAACTTGAATCCCTGCTCCTTAAGTGCCTTATGAACTTTTACGGATCTGTCAGCCTTGCTCTCGGCGTCGCCGTCAAAGACGCTCAGGATGCAGGCGAGTGACTGAATATTGTTCTTGGAAAAATAATGTGGCTTAAGAAGTCTGAAGATGTCTTCGCAGTGGACCGTAACTTCCTTCGGAGACTTGCCGCAGCATGCCATCGATGCGCAGAATGGAATATCTTCGCTGTCAGTCAGGAACGGATGATCCTTCTTTATGAGCTTATAGACCTCGCGTGTTCTCTTGACTGCTCCCTCGTACTTCTTGCTGTCTGAGTAAGAGAAGATGCCTACTGCCGCCATAACGAGATAATCGCTGTTCAGGAACAGATCGTCGAGCATCTTATGGATCCTCTTTATCTCCGAAAAAGCATTTTCAGGATCTTCGTTCTTCAGAAGAGCCGATAAAACGACCTGCCTTGCATTTCCTCTTCCGAGCGTCGAGAAGATGTGAGTGTTGCTGTTTATGATCTTCTTTGCTTCGGAAAACCTGTCTGCTTCCACAGGATCGGGTGAACCGATAAGAGAAAGTGCGCTTGCACAAGCGGCGAGGCTGCCGTCCAGTTTGTATGTTTTCTTTGCCGTCTTGAAATTCTCGATAAAGACGTCACAATTGTTTCTTACCTTTTCATTCATGTTAATGATCCTCCTTCGTTCTGTATGAGCTTATCTTAATCGATAATGTTAAAATATTCGTAAAGGAATGGTTAATTTGGCATTAAAACGGAGGCGGCTATGAGATACAGAAATGATATATCGATCTTGGGGTACGGCTGCATGCGCTTTACCACCAGGAACAACAAGATAGATATCGACAAGGCCGAAAAGGAGATCTTAAAAGCCCTGGAGCTCGGCGTCAATTATTTTGACACCGCATATATATATCCCGGAAGCGAAGAAGCACTGGGCATCATAATGGAGAGGAACAATATAAGGGATAAGATGATCCTCGCGACCAAGCTTCCGCAGTATTTTGTCAAGAACAGGTCATCTCTCGACAGATACCTTAACGAGGAATTAAAGCGCCTGAGAACGGATCATCTCGACGTTTATCTCCTTCATCACATGACCGACTATGCACAGTGGAGATTTCTCGAATCGGTCGGGATCAGGGAATGGATCGAAGAGAAGAAAAAGGAAGGCAGGATAAGAAACATCGGCTTCTCGTTTCACGGAAATACGGAGATGTTCCTTAAGATACTTAATGCGTATGACTGGGATACCTGTCTCGTTCAGTATAACTACATGGATGAGACTTCGCAGGCAGGAAGGGAAGGTATAAAAAAGGCATATGAAAAAGGCGTTAAGGTCTTCATAATGGAGCCTTTGAGGGGCGGAAAGCTCGTCGATCTTCTTCCTTCCAAGGCCAAGGAACATATAGCAAACGACCCTCACGGATGGACCCCCGCCGAGTGGGCATTCAGATGGCTCTGGGATCAAAAGGAGATAACCTGCGTACTGTCGGGGATGAATTCCATAGAGATGATAGAAGAGAACTGTAAGATCGCGTCGGAGGCAGAGATTGGATCTTACGGCGGATCCGAACTTAAGATGATCTCCGATATAAAGGAATATATTAATGAGAACACGAAGGTCAACTGTACCGGATGCAGATACTGTCAGCCGTGTCCGAAGGGAGTCGATATACCGGGTATATTTGCCGCTTATAACCATATGTTTTCGGAAGGAAAGAGACAGGGCAGAAGAGAATATTTCCAGGCCGTCTCCTTAAGGCTCGAACCTGCCGAAGCTTCGCTTTGCATCAAATGCGGAAAATGCGAACTTCACTGTCCTCAAAGTATCCCGATAAGGGAGAAGCTGGTCGAGGCCGACAAGGCCTTGAGACCTTTGCATTACAAGGTCGCGTCTAAGCTCGCCAGACATTTTATGGTCGAAAAAAAGGCGAAGAAAAAGTCCTGATCAGGTATGACGGATGACCTCAAATCTCATGAGGCTGACCTTCTCGTCTGAAGTTATGCCCGCTTTGGAACTTGCGATGATGATCTGCTTTTGGACCGTGTCAACACCCGGAAGATCAGGAAGGAGAAGTCCTCTTTTAAATCCTGAAGTGACGATGACGCCGTATCTTTTCGGATCGAGCATGTCGGGAGAAGATATCTCCTCAGGCTCGGTTAAGACATCGACATTTATGACAAGGCTGTCAAGTTCCGAAGGGATTATGGGATCAAATCTAGGATCCCTGGTCGATGCGCTTACGGCATTATCGATGATCTCTTCCGCGATGCATGAAGTAACGGGATAGATAGTTCCTATGCAGCCTCTTAACGCGCCGCCCGTCTTATGGATGGACACGAACACTCCTGCCCTTTTGTCATACATCTCGGAAGGAAGGCCTTCGGGGATATCGCATACCTTTCCGGTCTTTACGTATGATTCGACTGATGTTTTCGCGAGGGAGACATATGGGTCCATGGATGATCACTCCTCCGTATCAAATGAGCAGACGGCGTAGCCTACGCCGGTGACGTCTTCGTGTGACAGGAGCCTGCCTTTAAGGTCAAGGCCGTCTATCGCACCTGAAAGTATGGTAAATGACCTGTGTCCGCATTCGGAGGCGCCGGAGAGGAATTCAGGCGTAAAATCGAGAAGTCCTTTTACATCGCCGGAAGACAGGACTTCGACAAGTTTCTCTTCGTATGCGACGCCTTCTTCGGATCTTCCGTAGGGACCATATTCCTGAAGCGTGTGAGAGCAGTCGCCGCTCGCAACGATAACGACGTTCTTACCTTCCGAGGCCTTTTGAATGGCGCGGCCGAATTCATAGTGTACCGCCAAAGGAAGGTCGGTAAAGGCGATCCTTACGATCTTTGCTCGGGTAACGTATTTTCTGATGAAATAGAGAGGCACCATGATCCCGTGATCGAGCTCGTATTCGCCCCCGAAGACTTCGCACGGGATATCAAGTTCTTTACATGCATCTTTTATGCCGGAGATGAGCTCAGTGTCATAGGATTCTTCAAAACTTATATTCGGGGCGCCGAACCGCGCAAAGGAACCTTCGGCCTTATCGCCGCCGTAGATGAGGAAAGACTTCCGCGCGACGGGCGAATGCGGGCTTATTATGACGATCGTATCAGGATCGATCTCTCTGATCCTCTTCGAGATATCATGATACGAATTGATGGTCTCGCTGATCTGTATCTCGCTGCCCCTTCCGATATCCGTGATGATCATCGGAGGATGGGGAACGATATAAGCTCCGGTTACCGGCATTTATCCCCCTCCTTTTATCCCATTATCAGAGCGGCGTTCCGTCTGCTCTGAACAGCGGCAGCTTCGACAGGTACCTGATGTCGCTCCTGTCGGCAGCTTCACCTTCCGCGAAAACGGTAACCTTACCGGTTACCTTGCCTCCGGCAAGTTCAACTAATTCTTCCATTGCCTTAAGAGATCCGCCTGTCGAGATAACGTCATCGACAAGAAGGATCCTCTTGCCCTTGATGAGGGAAGCATCGTCTTCACCCAGGTAGAGCTTCTGGACTCCCTTGGTCGTGATGGAACGGTCCTCGACGTGGATCGGATTCGGCATATAGTTCTTATGGCCTTTTCTGGCTACAAAATACTTGTCCGCGCCTGACTGGCGGGCCATCTCGTGAACGAGCGGGATGCCCTTGGCTTCAGCCGTGAACATATAATCATATTCGTCTTCGGGAACGAGCTTAAGGAGTTCTCTTGCACATGCGACCGTGACTTCCGCATCGCCGAAACAGATGAATGCCGCGATATAAAGATCGTCGGCAACTTTGCAAAGCGGAAGGTCTCTTTTAAGACCTGCTATCTCTACCGGATATACCATAAATGTTTTCCTCTGCGCATAAAAATATCAATACGATTTTACGCCTTTTAAGGTGATATCTCAATCCTGCGTCACACAAAATTCATTTATTTGCCGTTGTTATAATTTACTTTAGTATGATAAAATCATCGAAGATTATATATGAAATGGGTAGGATACTATGAGCAGACAAACACATCAGATCATCAGCGAAGTTAAGAAGACTATCTGCGGCAAGGACCAGGTCATACTTATGGCATTGACAGGTATCCTTGCGGGAGGTCACGTCCTTATAGAGGACGTTCCGGGCGTCGGCAAGACTTCAATGGCGCTCGCCTTCTCGAAGGCTATGGGTCTTAACTACGGAAGAGTCCAGTTCACTCCGGACGTACTTCCTTCAGACATCACGGGTTTTTCCATCTTTGACAAGAATACCGGCACCATGAGATATCAGCCGGGCTCCGTCTTCCATAACCTTTTTCTGGCAGACGAGCTCAACCGTGCGACATCGAGAACACAGTCGGCTCTCCTCGAGGCAATGGAGGAAGGACAGGTAACGGTCGACGGCAATACATATGCGCTTCCGAAGCCTTTCATCGTTTTCGCCACGCAGAACCCTTTTGATGCTTCGGGCACGTCACTGATACCGGATTCGCAGCTCGACAGGTTTTCGATAAGGATATCGATGGGCTATCCTTCCCCGGATGACGAGAAGACAATGGTCACCGACAGAAGGAGCGGCAGAAATCCTATGGATGATGTCAAGATGATCTGTAATGCCGAGATGCTCATCAAGATGCAGGAAGAAGTAAGCGACATCTTCATGAAGGATGAGCTGTTGAACTATATAGTGGATCTCGTCGTTAAGACGAGGAACCATCCCGAGCTTGCCAGAGGCGCGAGTCCGAGAGCGACACTCGTACTGACATCGATGTCCAAGGCATATGCTTTCCTCCAGAACAGGAGTTATGTGGTCCCTTCCGACGTAAGGGCCGTCTTTGCACCTGTAATGTGTCACCGTATCCTCCTTAAGCAGGAAGCGGAAGTTAATGAGAGAAAGCCTGAGGACATCATGCAGGATGTCCTGAACAGTATTCCCGAACCCAAGATCTGACGGACAAGATGGTTAAGAACTGGTGTATCTATCTGTTGGTACTTCTCGGTACCGTTATATTCTTTCTGGTCTATAAGATGTGGCTGGCGGCGCTCGTGCTCGCCCTTATCATCCTCATCCCCGTTATGTCGCTCGTACTCTTCATCCTGAGCATCAGGGGCTACAAGATCGGATTTAAGACTCCCGACAAGGTCGGCCTCGGAATGGAATCCGAGGTAAATCTTATGGGAGAGCCCCGCCGTGTCCTCGTCGCTTCGGAATACAGGGTCAAGCTCCTTTATAGCGACCTCATGACAGGGGAATCGGAGATGTTCGTCCTCAAGGGATACGGAAATATCGACGCTGCGCTGAATGTAACGTCAGAGCACTGCGGCTGCTATTCATATGAAGTTACGGACATAAGGATGTACGATCTTTTCGGACTCTTCTTCTCGAAAAGGAAGAACGGTGAGAGGTGCGAAGTCATCGTATGGCCGTATCCCGTCTCAGTACACCTTCATTCGGAGGTCAAGGAATCCAAGAACTACGTAAAGACCAATTCGCCTTCGGCCGAGATCTATGAGATCCGCGAATATAATGACGGCGACCCGCTCAAGAGCATTCACTGGAAGGCTTCGGCAAAGAAGGATCTCCTCCTCGTAAAAGAGTCCTACGAAGCAAAGCACGATCACCCGGTAATCGACATCTTCCTCAGTACCGACAGGGATATGACGGATCATAATCTGGGAAGATGCCTTTTCGAGTCGACTTATCTTCTTAATCATGACAGGCCTCATAAGATCAAGATGAGTTCATCTTCCGGGAACGTGTCCGAATTCAATGTGAAGACCTATAAGGATCTCGACAGGGCGATGTATGAGATCTTAAGATCCGAGAGTCTTAAGGAGGAAGCATCATGAGTTCGAAGATCATCAAGGTAAGACACGAAGATAAAGAAGTTACGCTCTATACTTATGCGCTGTCCATTCTCCTGTCATGGATAACGGGAACATGCTTTGCGATCATGATGACATCTACGTTCAAGCTCGGTCTCATCGCGAGAGGAAGCGACTTCGTCATATCCTCTATGATCTTCTCGATCGGCGTAACGCTGATTCTCACCAGAAAGAACAAATATATAACCACGGCCTTCATGACTGCTGTTCCGATCCTGTTCACCCTCATGATAGTGTTCAATATCTTCAATCTGAAGGATGCGGTCTTCTACCTTTTCTCCTCGATAGAAAAGATGACTTATTTCGACTTCGGTATAGGGAGCCTTAAGGCGGGCAAGAACGCTCTGACGGGTCTTCTTGTCTGTTACAATTTCCTCGTCGTTACCGTCACCTGTTTTGTAGTCGTCTACAGAAGATCCCCCATCTGGGTCTTTATCTCGGTAGCTCCGTTCTTCTTGACTTCGATAGTCATCACATACAGGCTTCCGAGCCTCGTCGCTACTTTACTTGCCATATTCGCTTCGGTGGCACTCATAATCCTCGGCCGAGTCAGAAAGGCTCCGAGAAAGGATTCCGAGAGGACAGTCCTCATGATCTGCCTGCCGGTATTTGTGCTTGTCTTTATCATCGGCATTTCCTGTTCTCTCAATAATAAGAACGGTCAGGCATTTGCCAAGAAGGGCATAAGGCAGGTCAGACGCGTTGTCCTCACTACCGTGAGCAACAGGAAAGTCAACAAGATCTTAAATGACCTCTTCTATGCGGCCGAGTTCGGAAGGACCCCGGAAGGTGATTCGCTGTCAACGCTGTCGGGTCTGATCGGAGGCATCTCAAAATCGGAAGACCTGCATTCCGTCGGTAATCTCTCTTTGCCAGAGATTGTAGTGGCAAAAGTAGCCGTCAAGAACAACCCCATAACGAATCCGTATAACGAGAACTGCGGAGCTCTTTATCTGAGGAGCCTCTCGCTCGATCAGTATTCACAGAACTTGTGGACCGCCAGTGAGGCGGGAAATAATATATCGCTGGACATATATGACAGCGAGGCACGTTATCTCGGAATCGGTACGGTTATCTATCAAACAGAAGACAGTTTCACGGACGGGATATTGGTCGACGGTTCGGGGGAAATAACAATA
>JAILNZ010000068.1 GCA_024691135.1 Clostridiales bacterium | reverse complement strand
ATCTCATCGCCGTCCTTAATCCATAACTGCCTGACATCCTGTGAATATACCCCGTCGAATCCGCAAGAACCTTTCTTGCGTTCGACCTTTTTGATAGCTTTATCCAGCAGATCCTTATCAAACAAGTCATCAACAGTTGCTCGAATCATAAGTCTACTTGGTCACCTCCTTGCAGTACAAATTCTTGAGATTGGCAACATAATTCTTATAATGAAGGTAAGCAGCTTCATATGATGTTTCCGATAAGCGGATAGTGGCCAGGACGAGGTTCTCATATATATCTGCGTATATCTCATCACAATTCTCATGAGCATTGATCGCCTCAACTATTACCGGACCTATCCTGTAATATTCTTCAACATCAGAAGGGTGCTGTATCTTTACGAAAGTGTCGCGGAGATGCCTGAGTTCAGTTAACTCGTAGCAATCATCATCAAAGTGATCTCGGAAGTGCTTCAGGCAAGCAGTTGTTATAAAACATCCGCCGGAATTGATCAGCGATGATCCATGATCTGCAAGAGATGCCTCTTTATAATGATCACGCCGCCATGAGGAGACATTATCCAGGGGTCTCCAGTTCTGCTCCCTTGCAGTAGCCAGGATATCACAGGCCAGTTTTCCGCTTTCGTCACGATATAATGCGCGCTTCATAACCGCAGAATACTCTTCGTCTGTAAGCTTCTCATTATATCGCTTAACTTTTTCGGCAGCTCTGTTGAGCCAGTAATCATCGTAACTACTCATTGCCGTACCTCCTCTCAAACTCCTTGAAATGTTTCTGATACTCGGTAGCAATCCTCTTTTTCTCCGCTCGTATCATCAGGACAACTTCATCGAGATCTCCGATAGTGTCTGACTTGAACCAGAGATCATACGGGTCGAACTCCGGGATCTCTTCGATAATGATCCTGAGATTTCTCCTCATCGTCGTCACTTCAGGGGAAGCAGCGGGAACGGTTGCAAGAAATTCGAACGGATCTTTCGGCAGATCCATATAGTCATAGAGTTGCTGAATCCTTCCCGGGGAAAGAGCCATCTTCGCTTTCATATCCGACATGCAGCCGAACATCACTTCGATCTCATCAAGTGCCTTACAGCACAT
Organism: Clostridiales bacterium; assembly: GCA_024691135.1. Lineage (GTDB taxonomy): Bacteria > Bacillota > Clostridia > Saccharofermentanales > Saccharofermentanaceae > Saccharofermentans. The sequence goes on along the minus strand of JAILNZ010000068.1, from coordinate 2,498 downwards.
AAGCTCAACTCCCATTGCTGTCGCTCTACGAGCGACGTCTTCGCTGTTACAATTATTGGCCATAATCTTGTCCTTTCTCATATACATAGATATGCTCATTTTGTGTATTCTTCTTAACAAAAGTCTTCTGTACTCCATACCCGGGAATCCTTGTTTTTCCCGTAGTATTTCCTTTGTATACTTCCCAGTTACCGAGCTGCTGAAGTATACCTTCCAGTTCGTATGCGTCCCTGCGCTTCATGAGACTTCTGTCGCGCATAAAGCACTCACACCAAATCTCCATAAGGCAAACCCTATCCTGTTTTGTCGATTCGAGATACTCTCCAACCATACCCAGACGCGGATCAGTTTCCATCGCCTGACTCTGATGTTCGTATGCCATTTTCTCGACTTCCTTGGGAAGATAGAGAGTCTCTCCATCCTTATACCGATATAATGCCTCAGCCCAAATCTGTCCGATGTCATAATCGGTAAGATCCCATACTGTAGATTCGGCTTCGCCCGTTACCATAACCGGCCAGAATCTTCTATTTCCCGTAATATCTCGAAGGAACCCGTCTGTGGTATTGGTGGATCCGACAAGAATGCAGGATCTCGGGTGAGTCTGAACGTAGGTGGCATAGGGTTCTCTATACTGATCGTCGCATCTGGAAATAAATGCTTTAACGGTCTCCACATCGACCTTCCGGAGCCCTGCGAGTTCACTGATCTCCATGATCCAAACGCCTCTGAGTTTTTCTGCGGCAGTCTTATCCTTCATATCGCCGATGGTCATGGAATCCGAATACCATTTCATCCCCAGTTTCGAGAACAATGTACTCTTTCCAATCCCTTGCATGCCGCATAAAACCAGGACATAATCGAATTTGATACCGGGATCATATAATCTCGCAATAGCGGCAACCAGTGTCTTGACCGTTACGGCTCGCACATACTGATTGTCTTCAGCCCCGAGATACTTTATAAGAAGATTCGGGATACGGGGTGTCTTATCCCACTCAAGATCCTCAACATAGGATTTGATCGGGTTTACCTTGCGAGAAAGACTTACCACACCGTACATCGCTTCCTGACACTTCTTCGTCGAATAGATACCATACTTCTCATTGATATACATCAAGAGATTTGTCCAGTCGCTGTATTTCCATTCGCCATTCGAGCTGTCCCACGGAAGCTGACCGTCAATAACAATACTTCGCGTCGCCTCGTTGAAACATATTCCTTGAAGATGAGGATCATGAGAGAAGATCATCTTATAGTTATAAAGATCATCCCTGACTTTTCCGTTTTCATCGAACTTAAGGAACGGCCTGACATCCGCTATATTCATTAACTCTGCCATACGCACGCCTCCTTACACGATTACTTCAAATTCATCCCTGGCATCGATATGATTCTTTGCCATTCTGGGACCGTCTTTGATCTTCTGGATGTTGCCAAGCCACACTCCTATGCCTCTGTTACCGCTCATGTTGTATCCATAAAACACGAGGCTTACATTGATAAAGCACCCGGAATATACTTCGGCTCTGTTCTCAATCGGCTCGACATTTCTATCGACTATCTGAGGCGGATCGGAACACTTGGCATTAAGATAGAAACTGTTGCGGAACTGTGCTTTCTCCGGTTTCTCAATATCTCCGTCATGAAGAGGAATCTTGAGGTTATTCGGAACATAGCCGCCCCATTTCTCCTTACTGCTTTCCTTGACGCATTCGATTGCTTCTTTTATACGACCAACCGACTGGTCATCGTCCTTGGAAATTATCAGCGTCATTCCATACTTCTTATCTACGTTGGATGGATTATTAAGATGTGCAAAGGCCATCCTTCCTTTGACGATCACTCTGTTTTTCTTCATTGTGCTTTCTCCTTTTGATAGAATCGTTTTTCTTCTTCGTCGATGATCATGTGCTGCTCTAGAATCTGTAAGCTTTCCGACAAGTGCTCAATGGTCTCGACCAGTTCGCTTATAAATTCGATAAAGGGATTCATCCCTTGTATCACCTCCTCTCCGGCCCCTAATATAGTTTTGGACCTAAAGCAATGAGCCTCAAAGAACTACAACAACTGACTTTATGGTAAAAGGCAGGGACGGTATTCGGATTGCAAATCAAAACTAAATCAAAACCAAATCCGGGAAGATTGTGCAAAAGGGAATAAAAAACGCTGCCGGGATGGCAGCGTCATATTTCATTATATTTTATTGTGCGATCATTTCGTTTGATCACTTAATATCTTGTCATATCTTCGAATGAACTCGTTTTTCTTACGGCTTGCATATACCGAACTCATAGTAGCAAACTCATCCCAGTATTTGATCGCTAGATCATATTGCTTCTTGCGTTGACGATCTTTCTTTATAAGCTTCCATATAGCCAGACTTGAATAATAACTGCATCTGACCTCTATTGTTGCCGAAGAATTATCCGTATCTTTATCATTCATAATATTCTCAACTTCGTCGAGATCGGCTTTTGCCAATTCGAGTTCATTCA
>JAILNZ010000025.1 GCA_024691135.1 Clostridiales bacterium | reverse complement strand
ACCGAGTAAAAGCCGAAGGCTTTCCTCAGGGTTTCAGGGCCTTCCCTGACAAGCTCTTGTATTTGTGCGCACAAATACGTTGCTTGTTAAATCATTCCGAGGTGTTACCGACAAAACACAATACTACAAGAAAGGAGCATGCTATGGTCAACAAAAAGGACAATCGAGATGTCAGATTATTCATCCGAGTCACACCGGAAGAATTAGAAGCCATTAAAAAGAATCAGAATAAAACTGGCTTGAGGTTAAGTGAATATGCCCGACGACTTCTTATGGGTGAAGTTGTTGTAGCTGCTCCCCCCGCCGATCTAAATATCCTTATCCGAGAAGTAAAACGAGTCGGCAGCAATCTTCATCAGGTTCTTCAAAAACTGAATATTTTGGGTATCGCTCATCCGCTCGAATTGGAGAGATGTGCGACAGATATCTCCGAAGTGCTCGATCTGATCTATCGGACATACAGACCCGGGAAAGGAGATGACTGATGGCAGTTACCGCAATATGGGCTGTTAAGAGTCGTGTCGATAAGGCTCTCGATTATGTCATGAATCCCGAGAAGACAATCGAAAAGCCTGAGCTAAGCCGAGAAGCTATTGAAGCTCGTAAGGCAGTCGGAGATGTTATCGACTATGCAGTTAACCCAGAAAAGACAGAACAGATGATGTTCGTAACCGGTATCAACTGCAACCCAGATACTGCCTTGGATGAATTTATGAAGACAAAGTGGCACTGGGGCAAGACAGGAGGAAGACTTGCTTATCACGGATACCAGTCCTTCCTCGAAGGTGAGGGAGAGATTACTGCAGAAACTGCTCATGAGATTGGTGTTAAGCTTGCACAAGAAGTTTGGGGTGACAGATTTGAAGTGGTTGTTGCCACTCACCTTAATACCGGTCATTATCACAATCACTTCATGATCAATTCAGTATCCTTCATGGATGGTTATAAGTATGTCAGGATGAACTCTGACTATGACCAGATGAGGACTGTTAGCGATAGGTTATGCAAAGAGTACAAGCTCAATGTAATCGATGCTCCGACCAACAGTAAGGGTAAATCCTACGATGAGTGCATAGCAGAACGTCAAGGTAAGACAACTGTTAGAGGTTCTATCCGTGAAGACATCGACTATGCTATTAGGCTCTCACATAGCGAGAAGGAATTTGCCCGAACAATGAAAGAACTTGGATATGAATTCAAGTTCTTTAAAAAGGATGGTTCCTATCTTGAGCATCCTGGAATTAAGCCGCCAGGCTCAAAGGGATATTTCAGATTTCGGAGTCTGGGACCTGATTACGAATACAATTCGATTAGAAGGCGTATCATCGAGAACACTACTGTTCCGGGTACGCCTTTCTTAATTGAGGATAATAAGAGTCCATCATTCAACACTCAGGTTACAGGAACGGGATTGCCATCTATGTATCGAAGATACTGTATCAGGCTTTATGCGTTTATAAGTAAGCCTAAAAGGTCAAAACGCGAGTATATCCCGATGGCATTGCGAGAAGATATCGCTAAGCTCGATCGGTATATCGCTCAGATGGATTTTCTATACCAACACAACATCGAGAACACACAGACTCTTGAGAGTAAGAAAGATGAGCTGGCATCAGAACTTAAGCATCTAATTGTAGAACGCCGAAAGATGTATACAGTTAAGGAACGTGCAGTAAGGCAAAATAATGGCCCTCTTATCGCTCAGGTGAAAACTGATATCAGCAACATATCCCGTAAGATCCGTGAGATCAGAAAGCAGCTTGCTTTGTGTGAGGCTGTTGCTATCAGTTCTGAAAGAGTCATAGAAGGTGTAGATGCTCCTAATAAATCACCTGAAATTGCGCAGCCTAAACCTCAAGTAAAAAAGAAACATCGTTTCTAATATGCAAGATATTGCACTTTAACTTTCCACCCTCGCTTTAACAAGCCATATCTTGCGTGTTATCGAAACGCCATCCAAATTGGGTGGCGTTTTTACATGCCCGGTAACGGGCAAATAAATATAAGGAGGAAAAATCCATGGCAATTGAGAATGAGACAGCCGACCAGGTCGTCAGAATGGTACTGCAAGGCAGTGAGGTCGTCTTAAGGCTCACTGGTGAAGCCGCCCTGCGAATCGCACCGATGATTTATGCCGCTCTTAAGGATGGTCATACCACCAAAGGTAAAGCGACGCTGTGGGAATTTTTGAAATCAGGGAAAGATCAGAAACTGTTCCGTATCCCTGACGAATATCTCAAGGCGTTTACCACTGCCAGTAAGAAGTTCGGATTCCCTTTTGTTGTCCTTAAAGATAAGGGTAACAAAGATGGTCTCACAGACATTCTGGTGTATGCGTCTGATGCTTCCAAGGTCAACCGCGTAATTGAGAACTTTAACCTTTTGGTCAAACAGGTCGAAGTTATCAAGCCGGAGATCAAAACGGAAACTGGAGAGCTTATCAAACCTCTGGGTATGCAATTAGCTGTTCCTTTGGATCTTATCGATGGTATTCCCAACCCTGAAGATCAAGACAAAAGACTCTTGGCTGAACTTCAGAAGTATGCAGCCAAGATGAAAACGAACGGTCCTCAGATCGTCGAGCCTGTTGGCCTTCTGTGTAAGCCTGACGGCAGGTACGAAATCCTTCCAGGTCAGGGTTCCAAGAGACTCATGGCATTAAGACTTGCAAACTACAAGACTGCAGTAGCCGATATCTCGGTTCCCAAAAAAGAAGGCATTGAGGTCAGAGCGGAGAACATCGACGAAAGACCGCCTCAGGAAAGAAATGAGGCACCCAAGGCGCCCGATGTTCCTACTGAGAAAGATGCACCGACAAAGGAGGACGGTCAGACCGCAAACCCTACTATGGCCCGAACGTCACGAGACCCAGCGTCCGGGCAAGACTACGGACAGAAATCGAGAGAAGACGAAAGCAAGACATTTTCGGCTGATTCAAATAAGCGACCATCTGTCAGAAAGAAACTCGAGAAAGCTAAAGTTGTTGCTGCAGAAAAGCAGGCCTCTAAAGAACTTTCAAGAATGCTCGAGAAGACGGCACCTAAACCGAAGAGGTGATGCTTTATGCGTAAGGTAACGAATAAATACTCTGGCAAGATGATCGCTCTGTACCTTACGGGTCTCGTTCCGGTAGTATGGCTCGCATTTAAGTCCGCACCATACTTCATAAAAAATGGTCTTGTGGGGATCTTGGAAAATGCTGGAGATATATTCAACAACCCTTTCAATATCACATTAGTTCAGGGCAGCCTTCAGGTTGTCCTGATCTTTTGTGTCCTTTATGGAATAGGCATCGGGATATATCTCTCGACCGAGAAGAACTACAGAAGACGCGAGGAACATGGCTCTGCTAAATGGGGGGATGCAGGAACTGTTAACAGACAATATCGTGCTAAACCCGACGAAGACAATAAGATCCTGACTCAGAATGTGCGGATCGGATTTGACGGTCACAAACACAAGAGGAACTTGAACGTATTGGTTGTCGGCGGTGCCGGTGCCGGAAAGACACGTTATTACGCTATGCCCAACATCTTGCAGGCAAACAAGAACACCAAGTTCTCTATGGTAGTGCTTGATCCAAAAGGCGGTACGCTCCGCTCTTGCGGTAACTATCTGGAAAGCCAGGGATATGATGTCAGAGTTCTGGATCTCATCAATCTTGATCGCAGCCACTGTTATAACCCGTTCGTATATCTTGAGAGTGACGATGATATTCAGCGTCTTACAACAAACCTCATCAAGAATACGACTCCAAAAGGTAGTCAAACTGCAGATCCTTTCTGGGATCAGGCAGCATCGATGCTTCTCAAGGCACTTGTTTTTTACCTTTACTATGAAGCTCCGCCTGAAGAGCAGAACTTCCCGATGGTAATGGATATGATACGTGCCGGTGATATCAAAGAGAACGATGATGATTATGAATCGCCTCTTGATATCATTTTTGCCGAGCTCGAGGATAAAGATCCTGAGCATATTGCTCTTAAGTACTATAGGAGTTATCACTCCGGTGCTGCACAAACGTTGAAGTCGATCCAGATTTCGTTGATGGCAAGACTCGAGAAGTTTAACCTTCCATCTCTTGCGGGTATAACCCAGACCGATGAGATGCGACTGCGTGAGCTTGGTGAGAAGCCAGGCGCGATATTTGCTCTTATTCCTGATAACGATCAGTCCTATAACTTCATCATCGGCATGCTCTATACTCAGCTCTTTCAGCAACTATATAGAAGTGCCGATTTTGAACATGGTGGCCGACTTCCTTATCATGTCCACTTCATCATGGACGAGTTCGCAAACGTCTGCCTTCCGGATTCGTTTGATTCACTCCTTGCGACAATGAGATCCCGTGAGATTTCCGTAAGCATAATCCTGCAGAACTTAGCTCAGCTTAAAGCTCTATTTGAGAAGAAATGGGAATCCATCGTAGGTAACTGTGATGAGTTCCTGTATTTGGGCGGCAATGAGCAAGGAACGCATAAGTATGTCAGTGAGCTCTTGGGTAAGGAAACAATCGATACGAATTCCTACGGACAAAACAAAGGTCGCAACGGAAGCTTCACCAAGAATGACCAGCTTCAAGCCAGAGATCTTATGACTCCGGATGAAGTACGACTGCTCGATAACCGATACGGAATCCTCTTCATAAGAGGCGAGTACCC